>QGUS01000371.1 GCA_003242515.1 Actinomycetota bacterium | reverse complement strand
CCGGGTCCAGACCGCGGTTCCCCCGGCGCGGGCGCCCAACCGGACGCCGGTGTCGATGCCCAGCGCGGCACGGGCCACCTCGGAGGTCGGCAGGTCGGCGAGCTGGCGCTCCAGCTCGGCTTCGACGGCCGCGGCCAGGGCAGCGGAGTCGGTGACCAGGCCGGGGATGGCGTCGGTGTCGTGCTCGGCCTGTGCCAGGAGGTCGGCGGCCACCAGGGCGGGATCCGCTGACCGGTCGGCCAGCACCAGGATCTCGCTGGGCCCCGCCAGCCCGTCGATGCCCACCTCGCCGTAGAGGTGCTTCTTCGCCGCGGTCACCCAGCGGTTGCCCGGCCCGGCGATGAGATCGGCGGGAGGGGTGAAGACCCCGAAGGCGAGGGCGGCGATGGCGTGGGCGCCGCCGATCGCCAGCAGCCCGTCGGCCCCCGCCACCCAGGCCGCGGCCATGGTGACCGGGGTGGGACGGGGGGAGGCCACCCAGACACCCTCGACGCCGGCCACCCGGGCCGGGACCACGGTCATCAGCACCGACGAGGGGAGCGGGTGGCGTCCGCCGGGCGCGTAGGCGCCCACCGTCTTCACCGGGATCCACCGGTGACCGGCGGCCCCGCCGGGGACCTCGACGGTGGCGTCGGACACCGCGGCCCTCTGTGCGGAGGCGAACGTCTCGATGCGCAGCGCCACCCGGCGCAGCAGCGCCGACTGCTCCGGAGGCAGGCCGCGGAAGGCGTCCTCCAGGGTGGCTCGTTCCACGACGAAGGGGGCGTCGAACGCCGGGATGTCACCGAACTGCTCGGCGTACCACCGCACCGCCCGCTCGCCCTCGCGGCGCACCGACTCGACGATCTCGGCGGCGCCGGACAGGGTGTCGTCGTCCACCGGGCGGCGGCGCCCGGTGAGGACCTCGTCCGGGTTGATCCGTCTCAGCATGGTCATGTCCGGTCCTTTCGCTCCATGGGACGCCTGGTCACCCGGCGCTCCCTGCGGTCCAGGACTCGTTCGACGTCCTCGAGCCCCACCCCGGCCGCCGCCGCTCGGGTGAGGGCGAAGTAGACGAGGTCGGCGGCCTCCGCGGCCACCTCCTCCGGGGTGGACGCCGCCGCCAGTTCGGCCGCCTCCTCGGAGAGCTTCGACGCCAGGAGCCCGGGGTCTGCGGCCAGGCGGGCCGTGTTCGACCCCTCGGGAGGCGAGGCGACGATGTCCGCCAGCCTGCGGGAGAGGCGGGGGGGACACCGGGCCCCGCCCCCGCAGGGGGGGGGGGCGGGGGGGGGGGAGGACCCGCCGGGCCGCCGGCGCGAGGAGAGGGGGGGGGGGGGGTCACAGTCGGCGTCGACCCGGAGCAGCTCCTGGGTCGACGCCGAGGTCTCGCCCTTCACCCACAGGCCGCGCTTGCGGCTCTCGTACACCCCCTGGCCGCTCTCGATGGCCTGCGTCAGGCTGCGGGCACTCGACCACGCCAGCCCCAGGGCGGTGCCGTGCTCGTCGACGACGACGGTCGGCCACAGGCCGTCGGGACGGTCGGAGACGAGGGGAGCAGCGAACGCCTCCCCGAGCCCGAGGGCGCCCGAGTAGAGGGCCATCCCGACCTGTGCGTCGGCGCCGATGGCGTCGAGCGCGGCGATCTCATCGGCGGTGGTGACGCCCCCGGCGATGGTTACCCGGGCGTCGCCTGCCGCCTCGACCACGGCACGGGCGAGGTCGAGGTCGGTCCCCTGCATCCGGCCTTCCCTTTCCACGAACGTCACCAGGAACCCGCCGCACAGGCCCGACAGCTCCCGGATCCGGTC
>QGUS01000370.1 GCA_003242515.1 Actinomycetota bacterium | reverse complement strand
TTGATCTGCTCGCGGATCTGCTGGATCTCGGCGGCCGTCTGCTGCACCGCGGCGACCTCGGCCTCCAGGCCCTGGGTGATCTCACGGGCGGCGGAGCGGAGCTCCGAGGCCCAGGCGCCCAGCTTGCGGGCGGCCTCGGGAAGGCGCGTCGGCCCCAGGACGATGAGGGCGATCAGGAGGATCCAGATGATCTCTTCGACCTGGAGCATGGGGTGATGGTATCCGGTACCTCGTACCTCGCACTCCGTACCGCGCCCGCCCGCTGCCCCGGTGGGAGCCATCCCGGCTGCCGCCCGGATGTGCCTCGCCCGTCAGGAGCGCCGCAACACCGGGAAAAAGGAGAAGGTGACGACCCCCCAATCGAGTCGTCACCTTCTGGCCGACCGGACACCCCGCCCCCCGGGGTGCCCCGGTGCCCCTACCGGCCCGTCCTCAGCCGGCGAGGAGACGGAACGGATCCGGCTCCGCCTCCAGGGCGGCTGCGAACGCCTCGATCTCCTCCTCGGTGATGGGCTCGGGGTTGATCACCTCGAAGGCCACACCAGTGGCGAGGAGGACGCTCACGACTCGCGAGTTGGCGGGACGGCGCTGCTGATACGTGCAGGTGGGGCAGGTGAAGCGGTAGTCACCCTCACGGGCACCCGGACGAAGCTCGAGGGCCACGTCGGCGGGAGTGAGGTGGATGTCACCGCACCGCACGCATGTGGTCTTGATGGTCGTCATTCCTGGTCTCCGCTCGCCCATAACTGAGAAGGTCATCGGCACGCCGAGCGGAAATCTGAAGGAGCGGTTTCTGGGTCTACCGCCCCAAACCATGGCGCTCGAGCAGGACACGCCCCAGCTCCCGCAAGCGGCCGGCCACCTCGGGCCCCTCGACGAGGCGTGCGGTGGCGCCCAGGCGGATGAGGAGACGGGCCGTCACCTCGGGGTCGGGCGCCCAGAAGCGGATCCGCGCCGTCTCCCCGTCGTCGGACAGGACCTCCACCGGGTAGTACTCCAGGACCCAGCGTGCCTTCGGCCCCAGGTCGATCACCGCGGCGACGTCGCCGTCCGACGGCGAGTAGCCGACGCCCGGTTCCGGGCGCTCCTCGGGCGGCGTGAACGGCTCGCCGGTCTCTTCGAGCTTCTGGATGCGGTCGATGCGGAAGGTGCGCTGCGCCCCCACCAGACGGCAGTGGCCGGAGACGTACCAGCGCCCCATCGTGTGGAACACGCTCCACGGCTCGATGTCACGGACCGTGGTCTCCTCCTTGCCCACGGAGGTGTAGGTGATGCGCACCACCCGGCCCTCGGCGGCGGCCCGCTTCAGCTCGGCCACGTGCTCGGTCGGGTCGACCACGTCGACGGTGAGCGCGGGGTCGGCATCGGGGATCACCTTGGACATCAGCTTCTGGACGGCGGACTCCAGGGCGGGCGTCCCCTGCCCGGCGCCGATGACCGTGAGACCGGCTGCGAGCAGCGCCAGGGCCTCGGTCGAGGTGAGCCGGGGCGCCCGCTTGAAGTAGTCGGCGGCGTCGATGACGACCTCGTCGTCGTCGATGTAGGCCTCCATGAGGTCGGCGGGTCCGTAGCCGGGGAGCCCGCACACGAAGACGGTGGCCAGGTCCTTGGTGAGCTGCTGTTGGGTGTACCCGAAACGCTCCAGGACCTCGTCGACCTCGACCACTCCCCTCTCCAGCACATACGGGATCAACGCCAGGATGCGGCTGAGGCGCTCGGCGGTGCGGTTCGAGGTCATCCCATGGCCCCACCGGCCCCCCGGGCCCCGCCCCCCCCCCCGCCACGGAGG
>QGUS01000369.1 GCA_003242515.1 Actinomycetota bacterium | reverse complement strand
CTTCTTTTCGTCCGGCGTCTTATAATTTTATAAAGAACCGTTCTGGGAGCGCGAGGACGTCCTGCACGCCATCGGGCAGGTGCTCGCGGCCGTGGTCCAGGAGCTGCGCGGCGTCGAGCTGCCGCTGCCCCTGCCGCGGCTCACCTGGCACGAGGCCATGGACCGCTACGGCTCCGACAAGCCCGACCTCCGCTTCGGGATGGAGATCACCGACCTCTCCGACCTGGTCGCCGGCTCGGAGTTCGGGGTGCTCGCGACGACCGTCGCCAACGGGGGAGTGGTCCGGGGCATCAACGCGGGCCGGGTGGAGTGGTCACGCGCCCGCGCCGACGAGCTCACCGAGAGGGCGAAGCAGGCGGGCGCCAGGGGCCTGGTCTGGATGGTCGTCGAGGAGGACGGCTCGCTCCGCTCGCCCGTCGCCAAGTTCTTCTCCGACGCCGAGTCCGCCGGGATCCGGGAGCGGCTCGGGGCCGGGACCGGCGACGTCCTCCTGATCGTCGCCGACGAGTGGCGGACCGCCGTGGAGACCCTGGGCATGCTCCGCCTGGAGCTGGGCCGGCCCTCGTCCCACGAGGAGCTGAAGTTCCTCTGGGTCGTCGACTTCCCGATGTTCGAGAAGGACGACGACGGCGCGATCACCTTCGTCCATCACCCGTTCACCGCACCGCAGTCCCTCGAGGACATGCGGGAGCGGCCGCTGGAGGCCTTGGCCAAGGCGTACGACGCCGTCGTCAACGGGATCGAGCTGGGCTCCGGGTCGATCCGGAACCACGACCCGGCCGTGCAGCGGGAGATATTCGAGATCCTCGGCATCGACGAGGAGCAGGCCAACCGCCGGTTCGGCTGGTTCCTCGAGGCCCTGGAGTACGGCACGCCGCCGCACGGCGGATTCGCCTTCGGCATCGACCGGCTCGTCATGGTGCTGCAGGACGAGGCCTCGATCCGTGACGTGATCCCGTTCCCGAAGACCCAGACCGGCATGGACCCGATGACCGGCGCCCCGACCCGGGTGGCGAAGGAGCAGCTCGAGGAGCTGGGCATCCAGCTCGGCCCCGAGGCCCTGGCCCGGCTCGAGGAACAGACCGGGGAATCGGGAGACGCGCCGTTAACCTCCGACGACCGATGACCGAGTGGAGCAGCAGCCGCATCCGGCGTGAGTACGTCGAGTTCTTCAAGGCGCGGGGCCACGAGCACCGCCCTTCCTCCTCGCTGATCCCCGCCGACCCGACACTGCTGCTCACCAACGCCGGCATGGTCCAGTTCAAGCCTTACTTCCTGGGGCAGGAGACGGCGCCGTGGCCGCGGGCGGTGACGGTGCAGAAGTGCGTCCGGACCATCGACATCGACATCATCGGCACCACGGCCCGCCACCTCTCGTTCTTCGAGATGCTGGGCAATTTCAGCTTCGGCGACTACTTCAAGGAGCAGGCCATCCCGTGGGCCCACGAGTTCGTCACCGAGGTGCTCGGCCTCGACCCGGAGCGGCTCTGGTTCACCGTGTACGAGACCGACGACGAGGCGGAGCGGATCTGGATCGACCAGGTCGGCGTGCCGCCGGAGCGCGTGCAGCGCGGCGGCAAGGACAACTTCTGGCAGATGGGCGTGCCCGGCCCGTGCGGCCCGTGCTCGGAGATCTTCTGGGACCGGGGCCCCGAATACGGCGAGGAGGGCGGCCCGATTGGCGGCGACGACGAGCGCTACGTCGAGATCTGGAACCTGGTGTTCATGCAGAACATCCAGGACGAGCCGATCCACTCCACCGGGCAGCGCCCGCCCAAAAACTCCACACCCGCAAGGGTG
>QGUS01000100.1 GCA_003242515.1 Actinomycetota bacterium | reverse complement strand
GTGGTGCACCAGGACTCTCCGGAGCAGACGACGAAGTTCACTAGCTCGCCCGGGCCATCCACCGCGTCGTCGTCCGGGTCGAAGAAGATGACCCCATTGCCCAGGTCCAGGAGATGGCCGCTGGTCGGCGCCTCCTCGGGCTCGACCACCAGGTCCGAGAAGTCGACCCCGCCCCCCCCTCGGTGTCGACGATCATCAGCTTGAGGTCGAAGAAGATTCCGTACGGTGGCGCCAGGACGTACAGGAACCTGGGGGCCTCCACCTCCGCTCGCGCCGGCACGGCCGGGGACGAGAAGAGCATGGCGAGGATCAGGCAGACGGCCAGAAGGGCCGACCCGCGGCGGGTGGTGGGCATCGATGGCGCCTTTCTCTGGAAGAAAGTGGCGGCACGACAGAGAGCCGCACTGCATTCCAGAAATTGGCCCGTCGAGCGCTGGGCCAGGCGGCGTCGGATGATGTCAGCCATGCCCTGCGTCAGGCCCTCGACCTGGCCATGCCGGGGTGAGCTGGACCCACCTGAACAGCCGGAAGGACCCACCCCCCTGCACCTGCGCCGTGCCCCGGCGTAGCGTCGATGCGACCGGTGTGAGCATTTGGACGTCATGCAAACGGCCGACTTCGAGCCTTGATGAGTAGGGGAAGCTGATGACGGAGCAGCCGGCATCGACGTTCGAGGCGTTATACGAGGACGCCGAGCCGAGGCTGCGACTCGCCCTCGTCGCCGGTTTCGGTCCCCAGCGTGGCCGGGAGGCAGCGGTGGATGCGCTCTCCTACGGCTGGGAGAACTGGGAGAAGGTTCGTGCCATGGACAACCCCGTCGGCTATCTGTATCGGGTCGGGGCGCGGCAGGCGAAACGAGCCAGACGCGGAGAGCCCATCCTCTTCGAGGCCCCGGTCGATGACAGCCGGGACTCCGAGCCCCGGTTGCCAGAGGCCCTTGCCGGATTGACGACCACCCAGCGCCAGGTCGTGGTCCTGGTCTACGCCATGGGCTACTCCCACCGGGAGGTGGCCCGCATGTTGGGGTTGTCCCCCGCCACGGTGCAAACGCATCTGACCCGTGGCCTGAGGAAGCTGCGACGTTCCCTGGGGGTGAGCACCGATGCCTGATCTCCGCAACGACCTTCGCGCCTACTTCGACGAGGTCGCTCCGCCCATCGACATCGCCGCCGTCACGGACACACACCTGAAACCGGGGCCGGCTCGAGCCGCGAGGTGGCGGCCGGCGCTGGCTGCCGCCACCGTGGTCGTGGCGGCGGGGGTCGTCGCCGGCGGGATCCTGGGCACCCGGCCAGGTGTGCCCGCAGACACGACCGTCCCAGGGCCTGTGGGGTCGACGAGCACGGTGGCAGGGCCGAGCACGACCACCGTGGATTCCACGACCGCTACCGCCCCGAGAGTGGACGCTGCGGCCATGGCGGCTGCGGAGTACTTCATCTACGGGTTGGACGGCATCCGGTCCGATGCGGGACAGCTGATCTGGGAGCCCGACTCGCTGGGCAGTAGGTCCCAGTTCATCGTCCGTGACGGGCAAGGAGGCTTCGTCTTCCTCGCCGCCGGCGGCCTCTGGTGGGTTCGCAGCGGAGCCGACTCGCCGGTGTTAGTCGCCGGGCCTGACTGGACGTTCGGCTGGCCTAGAGAAGTGATCACCACCGATGACGGCCCTGTTGTCCGGCTCCAGAAGCCGGCGGTGGGGGACGTGCTGGTAGATGTGTTCGTCGACCTCGCGAGCGACCAGGTCGTCGACGTCACCTCCGACGGGCGGATTCGAAACATCGCTGGGCAGGAGTGGTGGGTGGTCGGGGATCTGGCGGTCACCGTGACCTACGCGCAGGTCGAATGGCTCGAGGAGGGCGGGGTCGCGGAAGTGATCGAGCCCGCCCACCTGATCGTCAGCCGCGCCTCAGACGGGACCCCGTCGACACCGTTGTTCGACATCGTGATCGGGACAGACGGGGAAGAGTGGGCCCGGATCCACGACTTCGACGGGCGCCGCATCGTCGTGTCCACCCTGCCTTACGAGCCGGCATCCCCCCGGAGACCTTCTATGTCATCGACCTGGCCAGCGCCGACTGTCTGGCGACGTTCCGGCCGGCGAGCGCGAACGTGGCTCTCAACGGCTCCGACGTCACACCACCCGAAGAGATCCAGACCCCGGTACTGCCCCAACCCTCCCCAACCCTCGAGCCGATCCCCCGGAGGTAAAGACCTGGCCGGAGCGTAGGAGTCCTATGTACCGAGGGAGGAGTGGCCACAGGCGACTCCGGACCCGCTTGGAGAGTGGCGTCGCTCCAAGGGTCTCGAACGGGATCCAAACGAAGCAGACGCCGCCAGATAGGAGGTTCGTGGGCCCGGCAGGATTTGAACCTGCAACCTACGGATTATGAGTCCGCTGCTCTGACCAGGTTGAGCTACGAGCCCTCAGGGCAAATAGTACCGAGGCCCCCTGGAAGCCCCTGCGGGGTAGGGTCGGACACCGAAAGCAGGAGGAGCAGAGATGAACGGACCGAATCTGAGCCCGATCGAACGGACGATCACGAAGCTCCACGCCGAGGGGCTGGCTCTCGCCGACATCGCGGCCCGTGTCGGCAAGAAGCCCGGAACCGTCGCCCGGATCATGGAGATGGCCCGCTACCGGATCCACAGCACCGCAGCACCCGGGAGGAGAAGGTCCGGGCTCTCCCCGGTCGAACGCACCGTCCTGCGCCTGCGCCGCCAGGGCGAGACCTACGGCGAGATCGGCAACCGCCTCCGCCGCAGCAGCCGGCGGGTGCGGGAGATCGAGCGCTTTGCCTCCTACCGCCTCGGCGACGTCAGGCCCTGACGACGATCACCCCCGCCGGCGGCGGGGGTGATCGCAGGTGCGGACTCGGGAGGGGTCAGTACCGCTCGACGTCCTCGTGGACGGCCTCGGTCTCGACGATCCGGGTGGGGAACATCGTGGCGGCCAGCAGGCCGAGCAGGCCCAGGACCACGTACACCAGCCCCAGGTCGGTGCCACCGCCGAGGACATCCGACAGCGAGCCCGGCTCGATCATCATCACGGCCCCGAAGGCCAGGACGAGGAGTGAGGCGCCGGTCAGCTGCCCCCGCACGGAGACGGCCGCCGCGGCCACGAGGAAGAACAGGCCGGCGACGATGTCGATCAGGCCCATCAGCGCCGTGTGCTGGAATCCCATCACCGTCGCCACCTCCCCCGTCAGCGACGAGAACCCGGTGCGGGCCAGGGCGACACCGCCCATCACCACCAGGATCGATCCGAGGATCCCGGCCACCATTCGAGCCGGGCTCATCACCCTGCGATCCACCGCCCGGGCGACCTGCGCCGATGTCTCCATCATTTCCTCCGTTCGTTGAGACAGGCACTACCCCGGCTCCGGGAACGCGAAACCGGTTTCGACCGCACGCGTCGGGGGCCGTTTGATAACTTCCGGCCAGGCCGACACGAAAGGGGTAGTCGTGCAAGTATCGATGACGGTCAACGGTCAACCGGTCACGGCCGATGTCGAGCCCAGGACCCTTCTGGTCCACTTCCTCAGGGAGCACCTAAGGCTCACCGGCACCCACGTCGGCTGCGAGACGGGCTACTGCGGGGCCTGTACGGTGCACGTCGACGGCGAGCCGGTGAAGTCGTGCACCATGTTCGCCGTACAGGCCGACGGCGCCAGCGTGACGACGATCGAGGGCCTCGCCAGAGACGGCCAGCTCCACCCGGTCCAGGAGGGATTCTGGGAGCGTCACGGCCTCCAGTGCGGCTATTGCACCCCGGGGATGATCATGAGCTCGGTGGCCCTCCTCGACAAGAACGATCGGCCCACCGAGGAGGAGATCCGGCACGGGATCGAAGGGAACCTCTGCCGGTGCACCGGCTACCACAACATCGTCCGGGCAGTCGAGTACGCGGCCGCCCGCATGCGTGGCGAAGAGCCGCCGGCTCCCGACTGGGAAGGAGGTGAGTGATGGCCACCACCAGCGTCATGGGCGGCGCCGTACGCCGCCGCGAGGACCCGGCCCTGATCCGGGGCATGGGCAAGTACACCGACGACTTCGCCCCTCCGGGCACCCTGCGGGTCGCCTTCCTCCGCTCCCCCGTCGCCCGGGCGAAGATCATCCGGCTCGACACTTCCAGGGCGAAGGCGATGCCCGGCGTGGTGGCCGTCTACACCCACGACGACGTGGAGCACCTCGGGCCGCTGGTGGCCCAGGTGCCGGTCGGCAAGCTCCGCCCGCTGCTCGCCGCGGGCGAGGTCAACCACGTGGGCGAGGCCATCGCCATGGTCGTCGCCGAGGACCGCTACCTGGCCCAGGACGCCGTCGAGGCGATCGAGGTCGACTTCGACGTCCTCCCCGCCGTGGTCGACCTCCGCAAGGCGGCGTCGGACGAGATCATCGTCCACGAGGAGCTGGGCACGAACGTCCTCCACACCTGGACCTACCACGGCTACTGGGAGGCCCTCGGGCTCGAGGACCAGACCCCGCTGATCGACGAGGCGATGCAGCGCCCCGATGCCGTGGTCGTGTCCATCGACATGGTCAACCAGCGGCTCATCCCGGTCGCCATCGAGCCCCGCTCCGTGCTCGCCGAGTACGAGCCGGGCTACGGCAGGCTCACCGTCACCTCGTCCACCCAGGTGCCCCACGCTCTCGCCGGCGCCATCGCCACCCAGCTCGGGATGCACCAGCGGGACGTCCGGGTGATCGCCCCCGAGGTGGGCGGCGGCTTCGGCTCCAAGCTCAACGTCTACAACGACGAGATCCTCGTCTCGTGGGCGTCCATGCAGCTCGGGCGGCCCGTGAAGTGGACCGAGACCCGGCGTGAGGCCGCCAACTCGACCATCCACGGTCGTGGCTGGGTCGGCACCGCCACGCTGGTCGGCACCCGTGACGGCCAGTTCCTCGGCTACAAGCTCGAAGCCATCGCCGACATGGGCGCCTACAGCCAGAACTTCACGGTGGCCATCCCGCTGCTCGGCCTCTGGATCGCATCCGGCCAGTACAAGATGCCGACGGCATTCAAGGTGGACTGCGTGGTCACCAACACGATGACCACCGACGCGTACCGCGGGGCCGGCCGGCCCGAGGCGATCTACTACCTGGAGCGGGCCATCGACGCCTACGCCCGGGAGATCGGGATGGACCCGCTGGAAGTCCGGGAGAAGAACTTCTGGCAGCCGGACGAGTTCCCCGCCACGATGGGCTGCGGGTTCGCCCTCGACTCGGGCGATTACGCCGCTGCCACGCGGAGGCTGCGGGAGATCTCCGACTACGAGGAACTGCTCCGCCGTCGTGACCAGGCCCGGGCCGAAGGCCGGCTGGTCGGCATCGGCATCGGCTCCTACGTGGAGGTCTGCGGGTTCGGCCCCGCCATCCTCGCCGACATCGGGTTCTCCTGGTCGGCCTACGGCCAGCCGTCGGCCTTCAACGGCTCCGGTCTCGTGCGGGTGAACCCCGACGGCACGGCGACCGTGATCATCGGTACGGGCCCCTCGGGCCAGGGCCACAAGACGACCTGGGCGCAGATCGTCTCCAACGGCCTCGGGATCCCGATCGAGAACATCAGGGTCCACCACGGCGACACCGAGACCAGCCCGATGGGCATCGGCACCTTCGGGTCCCGGTCGATCGCCGTCGACGGCTCCGCCACCTACGAGGCGACCCAGAAGGTCCGAGAGAAGGCGGCGAAGATCGCGGCCAAGCTCCTCGAAGCAGCACCCGAGGACATCGTGTTCGCCGACGGCCGGGCCCATGTGGCCGGGTCGCCGGACCGGGGCGTCGACTGGTCGGAGATCGCGGCGGCGGCCTACCAGGCGCACAAGCTGCCCGAGGGCGTCGACTCCGGCCTGGAGGAGACGATCGTCTGGACCCCGAGCAACGCCACCTGGCCGTTCGGGACCCATCTCGCCATGGTCGAGGTCGACCCCGAGACAGGCAACGTCGAGATTCTGGAGTACTACGCCGTCGACGACTGCGGGAACCAGATCAATCCGATGATCGTCAACGGCCAGGTCCACGGCGGCATCGCCCAGGGCGTCGGCCAGGCCCTGTTCGAGGATGCGATCTACGACGAGGACGGCAACCTGCTCACCTCGTCGCTGGTCGACTACATCATCCCGACGGCCGCCGACCTGCCGTCGTTCAAGCTGGCCCACACCGTGACCCCGACGCCCGTCAACCCGATGGGGGTGAAGGGAATCGGCGAGGCCGGCACGATCGGCTCGGCACACACGATCGTGAACGCCGTCGTGGACGCCCTGGCACCGCTCGGCGTCAAGCACGTCGACATGCCGCTGCGTCCCCGCAGGGTTTGGGCTGCGATCCAGGAAGCGAGGGCCTGACATGTATCCGAGACAGTTCGACTACGTAGCCCCGAGGAGCCTCGACGAGGCGTACGGCGCCCTCGGCGACGACGCCAAGGTGATGTCGGGCGGCATGAGCCTCATCCCCCTGATGAAGATGCGGCTCGTCTCCCCCGCCCG
>QGUS01000368.1 GCA_003242515.1 Actinomycetota bacterium | reverse complement strand
AGGCTGTAGAGGGCGTGGCCGTACTCGTGGATGGCGATGAGCACGCCCTGGAACAGGTTCGAGTTGGTGGCCACCGTCACCCGGGCGTCACGCGGCCCTGCGATGCTCGTGTAGCCGTGCGGGGTGAACCCGACGTCGCCGCGCTCGAAGTCGAAGCCGATCAGATGGCCGATCGCCCGCATGACCCCGACGAGGACGTGCCGCTCCACGCGGATGGAACTGGCCGGGGCGTCGACCACCCGGCGGGCGCGAGCGTCGATCAGGAAGTCGCGTAGGCCGTCGAAGACCGACGTGATCTCGGCATGGGTCGGGCCCGGCTCGTACACCGAGAGCAACGCGTCCATGGGGTGCTCGTCATATCCCACGGTTTCGGCGTACTCCCGGTAGATCCCGACCAGCTTCTCTAGCCCGGGCTGGACGATCGACCAGTCGGAGCCGTCCCGGGCCCGGACCCAAGCATCGAAGGCGGCGGATGACGTCTCCTGGAACCGACGCCAGAGGCCGCCCTGCATGCGAAGGGCTCGCTCGCGGTCGCGGCGCGCCACCTCCACCCACGGTTCGTCCGGGGCGGCGTCGAGGAGCCGGCCCAACTCGGGCGAGGTGAGCCGATCCTGGACCATCCCGGCGATGATTCCGATCTGGCGGGCACGATCGGAGATCGCCCCTGGAGGCATCCCCTGCTGCTGGTCGAGCCAGATCCGCTCGCGGATCGCCTTGAGGTCCTCGATCTCCTGCAGATAGGAGCGCAGGGCGTCGGTCATCGCTCCTCCTCCTCGGCGCGGGGATGCGGCCCGAGGATGCGCCGGTCTGCCAGACCCGGGAGTACCGGATCCGGCAGGGTCGGCAGAGGCATGCGTCTCAGCACCTCGAGATCGTCGTCCCGGTCGTCGCCGAAGGAGCGGTCGCTCATCTGGCTCCGGGGAACTTCCAGTCGGTGGGCGAGTCGATCCATTCGCCGGTGCCCGCGTCGGAGATGATGTAGCCGTAGTCGCCGGGATTCACCCGCGTCATGCCGGTCCGCATCATGAGGATGGCCGACTGCTCGTAAGGGGCGCGGATGGTCTGGATGACCTCGTTGGCGTGCGGGTCGACGACCCGGCCGAGCACGCTTCCGCCCTCCACGATGGTGGAGAGGGCCTCGACGCCGACCTCAGGGATGAACAGGCCGCCGTGATCGATCCGGACCAGGTAGCGCTGCCGCATCAGGAGCTGCTTCTCCGGCATGGTCCGCTCGGCCTGGAGCATGCCCATGGCGTCGAAGAAGTTGTCGAGCCGCTTCTGCTGCAGGTCGTACCAGCCCGCCGGGAGGTTGTTCCCTCCCTGCTCGGCGACGGCACACAGCTTTCCCTTGGTCTTCATATACCCGTCGAGGGTCCCGGCGTAGGGCTCCTTGTCGTGCGCGAACACGAAGTCCGTGCCCATGAGACGGGCGAAGTTGAAGTAGTCGGCATAGGGCCCGTCGGCATCACCGATGGTGAGCACGTAGTTGATCGAGGTCCCGCCGCCGCAGTGGTAGTCGATGGCGGCATCACACCGATCGATCACGTACTCGGTCAGCGCGGCGGCCAACTTCTGCGTGATCCAGCCGCCGCGGTCGCCCGGGAACACCCGGTTGAGGTTGTTCATGTCGGTGTTCCAGCCCTGCCCGGTGGTCCGGGTGGCGGACTCGAAGGCCACCGGGTTGGCGACCGGCACGGCGAGGACGGTGCCGGACAGCTTCTCCGGGTCGATGCGGTTGATGGCGTCGAGGACCGACCTGGTCCCGGCGATGGCGTCGCCGTGGACGGCAGCGATCAGGGCCAGCGTCGGGC
>QGUS01000367.1 GCA_003242515.1 Actinomycetota bacterium | reverse complement strand
TGTGGGTTGGGAATTTTTTATAAGAGCCGGGGAAGCCGAATGGCCCTGGCCATGGCTCCCGTATTGGGGGCGATCACCGCACCCCTCAGCGACCACCAGATCCTCGTGCTGCTCGTCCAACTGACGGTGCTGGTCGGAGTGGCGCGGATCACCGGGTGGATCTTCCGACGGGCCGGCCAGCCGTCGGTGGTCGGCGAACTGGTCGCCGGTGTGCTCCTCGGGCCCAGCGTCCTCGGCCGCATCTCCCCGTCGGTCCACCAGTGGCTCTTCGGCGAGCCGGGGGTCACCTCCGTGGCGTTCGGGCTCGCCTGGCTGGGCGTGATCATGCTCCTGGTGGTCATCGGCTTCGAGACCAACCTGGGGATCATCTCCCGCTTCAAGGGCGCCGCCCTTGCCTCGGCCGCCGGAGCCCTGCTGGTCCCTCTGGCCGTGCTCGTGCCCGCCTCGTTCCTGGTGCCCGAGTCGTTCGTCGGCGCCGGGACGGATAGGGGGGTCTTCGCCGGCTTCTTCGGACTCGCCCTCTCGGTGGCGGCCCTTCCCGTGGTCGCCAAGATCCTCCTCGACCTCGACCTCATCCGGCGCAATTTCGCCCAGGTGACGCTCGCGGCCGGGATGACCATGGACTCGGTCGGCTGGCTCGTCCTGGCCGCTCTGTCCGGGGTGGCCCAGGGTGGCTTCCGTCCCGGGGCACTCGCCCTGTCCATGGCCGGTCTCGTCCTCTTCGTGGCGGCGACCGCCACCATCGGTCGCTGGATCCTCGACCGGCTGTTCCGCCTGGTGATGGGCCGCGGGGCCGCGGCCACTCCCGCCGCAGTGTCCATCCTCCTCGTGGCGGCCCTGCTCGGTGGCGTCGTGACCCAGGCGCTCCACCTCGAGGCGATCATCGGAGCCTTCGTCGTCGGCGTGGTGGCGGCGACCACGAGGCACCAGCCCCCGCAGGTCCGTTCGGTCCTGGAGACGGTCACCACCGGCTTCTTCGCCCCGATCTTCTTCGCGTTCTCGGGTCTGAGGGTGGACGTGTCGCTCCTGGACGGGACCGCGCTGGCCTGGGGAGCGGGGCTGGTCGCGGCCTCCATCGTGGCGAAGCTCGTCGGCGGTGCGATCGGCGGGCGTTTCGGAGGCATCCGGGGCCGGGAGGCCGTGGCCCTG
This sequence comes from Actinomycetota bacterium, assembly GCA_003242515.1. GTDB lineage: Bacteria > Actinomycetota > Acidimicrobiia > Spongiisociales > ZC4RG35 > ZC4RG35. The sequence goes on along the minus strand of QGUS01000367.1, from coordinate 669 downwards.
GGCTCGGGGCTGTCTGCCCTGGGGGCCGTCGGGATCGTCGTGGCGATCGTCGGCCTCAACCTCGGGGTGGTCTCCGAGACCGGGTACACCGTGATGATCCTGGCTGCCCTGGTCACCTCTATGCTGGCGCCCCAGCTCCTCAAGGCGGTGGTGAGGAAGTGGGAGGTGCCTGCCGAGGAGGCGGAGCGTCTCCGGGCCGAGGAGCTGAGGGAGACCAGCGAGCTGCTCGGCGTGAAGCGGATCCTCATCCCGACCCGGGGCGGCGCCAACTCCGTCTATGCGGCCCGGCTGGTGTCCGCGGTCTTCCCCGAGACCGAGACCACCGTGATGGTCGTCGACCTGGCCCCCCGGTCCTGGTGGCTCAGGCTGCTCCGGAGGCCGGCCGGCTCGCCGGGGAACCCCGACGAGGTGGTGGCCGAGCTCCCCCGGTCGCGGATGGTCCGCAAGCGGTCCGTCGACCCCGGGGCGGCGATCGCCGCCGAGGCGCGGCTCGGGTACGACCTGGTGGTGCTCGGGGCCACGGAGACGGGGGAGGGGACCTTCAACACGGTGGTGGACCGCATCCTGGCCCTGGTGGAGATCCCGTCCATCGTGGTGCGGTTCCCGGGCGTGATCGAGGAGCGGGGGCTGCCCGGGAACATCCTGGTCCCTGTGACGGCCACCCGGTCG
>QGUS01000366.1 GCA_003242515.1 Actinomycetota bacterium | reverse complement strand
ACGGGGCCGGGTCCGGGGGCGGGGGGGCCCTCCCCGACGCGGGGGCGCTCGCCGCGCTCCTGGAGCGCGCGGTGCGATCCGTGCTCGACGCCCACGGCATCCGGGACGCAGAGATCTCCGTCGCCCTCATGGACGACGTCGCGATCGCCGAGATGAACCGGCGATACCTGGCGCACGAGGGCCCCACGGACGTGATCTCGTTCGAGCTCGGGGCCGAGGGCGACATGCCGGTCGGCGACATCTACATCGGTTGGCAGCAGGCGCTGCGGCAGGCCGAGGCGCTCGGCGTCGAGCCTCGCGAGGAATTGGCACGCCTCGCGGTGCACGGTACCCTGCACGTGCTCGGGTACGAGCACCCGGAGGGAGAGGAGAGGGAAGAGAGCGAGATGTGGCAGCGCCAGGAAGCGATTCTCCGTGAGGTGCTAGCACGATGAGCTGGGCCGCTTTGAAGCGTCACTTGATCGCCGGGCTCGTCGTGATCGCACCGGTCACCATCACCGCGGTCGTGCTCTGGTGGATCTTCCAGAGCCTCGACGGGCTGCTCGGCAATTTCATATATCCGGCGATCGGCGTCGACATTCCGGGACTCGGCCTGCTCCTCCTGGTCCTGGTCCTGGTGGCGGTCGGGTGGCTCGCCGAGCGGGCGGTCGGCGCCAGGATCGTCGCGTGGTGGCACACGCTGCTCGAGCGATTCCCGCTCACGCGGCGGCTGTACACGGCGTCGAACCGTATCGTGCGTACGGTCCTCGGGGAGGAGAAGCGTTTCTTCCGCGAGGTCGTCCTTGTCGAGTACCCGTGGCGCGGGCGCTGGTCCCTGGGCTTCCTCACGTCCGACGCGCCCGAGGATACGCGCGAGTGGGTCCCCGGCGGAGTGACCGTGTTCATTCCGACGACGCCGAACCCGACGACGGGATTTCTCGTCATCGTGAGCCGTGACGAGGTGAAGCGGCTGTCCTGGACGCTCGAACAGGCGTTCACCTTCATTCTCTCGGCCGGCGGTGTCACGCCCGAGTTGCAGCCGACGGACGCAGGGCTTGGGAAAGACGACGCATGAGCACCGTCGAGACGGTGGGTCTCCCGGAGGATCGCGGCATTCGGCCCGAGCACGTGCACGACCTGCTCGAGGCCGGGGAGACCGAACATCTCGCCGCGCTCCTCTCGGACCTGCACCCGAGCGACCTGGCCGAGCTGCTCGGTGAGCTTGACGACGACGATCGTCTCACCCTCCTCGAGCTCCTCCCGGCGGAGGTCGCGTCCGAGACGCTGGCCGAGATGGCCACGGAGGAGCACCCCGCCGAGATCCTCACGGCGCTCGGGCCGGAGCGCGTCGGCGAGCTGGTCGCCGAGCTCTCGGACGACGACGCGGTCGACCTGATCCGCCACCTCCCGCCGGAGGAGCAGGCCCGCATCCTGGCGTCGCTTCCGCGCCTCGAGGCCGGCACGCTGCGCAAGCTCCTCCAGTACCCCGAGGAGTCGGCGGGCGGGATCATGACCACGGAGCTGGTCGCGGTCTCCGTGCACCTGACCGCGGCCGAGGCCATCGAGGAGGTGCGACGCCAGGCCCACGAACTCGGAGGCGAGTTCTACGCGATCTTCGTCGTCGATCTGCTCCGGCGGCTCCTCGGCACCGTCTCCCTCCAGACCCTGGTCCTGGCCGACCCGAAGACGCCGCTCCGCGAGCTCGTCGAGCCCCCGGTCGCCACGGTGACCGTCGATACCGATCAGGAGAGGGTGGCCCGTTCAACCGCGCCCAACAACTCCCCCACCGGCCCGTCGTTGGGCCCGGAAACGTCCTTCTCCGCCGGGAACCTAGGCCACA
>QGUS01000365.1 GCA_003242515.1 Actinomycetota bacterium | reverse complement strand
GTTCCTCTACCTACTGCCCCGGGGATTCTCGTGCGTGACCACCCTGACAATGGCGTTCCTCACCAACGGCTATTCGGTCAAGTACGTGCCCATCGAGTACAGGAAGCGCTCCGGGAGGTCCAAGTTCCACTGGCTGGCTGATACCCGCAGATACATCCTCCAGGTGGTGCGAATGATTCTGATGCATGAGCCGATCCGCTTCTTCGGGCCGATTGCGGGATGGGTGGGAACCGTCGGCGGCGGCAAGCTCATCTGGGATGTCACCACGAAGAACTTCCGGGTCGCCTCCAACACGATCGTCATGCTGGGCGTTGCGTTTGCCCTCGCGGGCATCGGTCTGCTCGCGGACCTCTTGGTCCAGTTGAACAAGCGCGACTACAGCGTGCTGCCCGCAACTCGCGAATAGCAGCCAGGGCGGGCGCCTGGTACCGCGCCCTTCCGTATGCAACGGCGAGAAGCAGCCGCTCGATGTGCTGACCGGGCTCACCCGTGAAACGAACAGGTGTTCGGGTGCGTCCGGGCTACAATCCACGGTCCCGTGTCCACCGACTCGATCGTCATCCGTGGTGCCCGAGAGCACAACCTCAAGAACGTCACTCTCGAGCTGCCTCGGGACAAGCTGATCGTCTTCACGGGCCTGTCCGGCTCGGGCAAGTCGTCGCTCGCCTTCGACACCATCTACGCCGAGGGACAGCGCCGATACGTGGAGTCGCTGTCGGCGTATGCCCGGCAGTTCCTCGGGCAGATGGACAAGCCCGATGTGGACTTCATCGAGGGGCTCTCTCCCGCGATCTCGATCGACCAGAAGACCGCCTCCCGCAACCCGCGGTCGACGGTCGGTACGGTCACCGAGGTCTACGACTACATGCGGCTCCTCTGGGCGCGTATCGGCGTCCCTCACTGCCCCAACGACGGGACGCCCGTCGCCCGCCAGACCCCGCAGCAGATCGTCGACCGGATCCTGGAGCTGGAGGAGGGCACCCGCTTTCAGATCCTCGCCCCGGTGGTCAGGGGCCGGAAGGGCGAGTTCGAGGGCCTGCTCAAGGACATCGCCAAGCAGGGCTTCTCCCGGGCCCGTATCGACGGCGAGGTCAGGGAGCTCACCGAGGAGATCAAGCTCGACCGGTACTACCAGCACACCATCGAGGTGATCGTCGACCGACTCGTGCGCCGCGACGGCATCGAGCAGCGGCTCACCCAGTCGATGGAGACCGCGCTGGCGCTGGCCGACGGCGTGGCCGACGTCGAGATCACCGACGGCCCGACCCTCACCTTCTCACAGAACCTCGCCTGTCCGGTCTGCGGGTTCAGCTTCGAGGACCTGCAGCCCCGCAACTTCTCGTTCAACAGCCCGTACGGCGCGTGCACGGAGTGCTCGGGCCTCGGGGTCCGGTTCCAGGTCGACCCGGACCTGGTGATCTCCGATCCGGACCTGTCGCTCGAGGAGGGGGCCATCCCGATGTGGTCCTCCAACCGGATGCGGTACTACCACCGCCTCCTCAACGCCCTCGCCGAGCACTACGGCTTCTCGATGAGCACGCCGTGGAAGGACCTGCCGAAGGACATCCGGCAGAAGATCCTCTACGGCACCGGTTCCGAACCGATCACAGTCCGCTACACGAACCGGTTCGGCCGGCATCGCCAGTGGACCACCACCTTCGAGGGTGCGGTGCCGTTCCTGCACCGCCGTCACGACCAGGCCGAGTCGGAGGCGGCCCGTGAGTACTACCAGGAGTTCATGGCCGAGGTCCCGTGCGACGCCTGCAACGGGACCCGCCTCAACCCGGTGTCGCTGGCGGTGACCGTCGGCGTCCGGGGGGTC
>QGUS01000364.1 GCA_003242515.1 Actinomycetota bacterium | reverse complement strand
CCCGCCCAGCAAGGTGACCCGTCTGGCACTGGAGCGGATGTCCGACCGGCACTGGGTGGAGTCGGACGACGGGGCCCATGTGACGGGATTCGTCATGGGCCCGGGACCGCACTGAGTACCCGGCACGGCACGAGCGCGCTCCTGGCCGCCCTCCTACCCAGCGGCGCGGCCGGTGCCGGACCCGGCTCGCGTGGCCCAATGCCCTCCCTGGCCCTCGCGCGGCAGGAGCGGACGCTCGTTGCCTCGGGGTCGCGGCTCACGGGGCAAGGGGGTTTCCCGTTCGCTAACGCCGGGTAACAACCGCTCAGATTGAGAAAGGAATCTCTATGTGGGTCGCAGTACTGCTGATCCTGGCCTTGGTCCTAGGTGGCGTCGGCCTTTTCGTCGAAGCCCTTCGCTGGGTCCTGATAATCGCACTCGTGCTCTTCTTGATTGGCGCCGTCATGGGATGGACCAAGAGGAAGGTCGTCTGACAAAACCTCCCCCCAGAGCTCCCGGGACGAGTCCCCCCTTAGGCCCGGGAGCCGCCCCACACCGCACCGCCCGGATCCCGCCCCCGGGCGGTGCTGGTGTTTCCAGGGAGTCCGACGGAAGGTGACCGGGCCGGTCGTATGCTGGCGGGCCGATGACCCAGCCCCGCAGCATCCTTTCCAAGGAGATCCTCCCCGCCTCCCTGGCCATCCTCTCCACGGCCTCGCTGGCGTCCTTCGAATCCCTGGGCGTCTCCGCTGCGCTCCCCGACATCGCCACGGAACTCGGTGACGTAGGCCTCCTCCCCTGGGTCGTCACCTCCTACCTGCTCACCTCGTCGCTGGCGACGGTGATCGCGGGCCCGTTCATCGACTCCATCGGCCTCCGCCTCATGTTCCGCTTCGCGGTGGTCACCTTCATCGCCACCAGCCTCGGAATCACCCTCGCCCCCAGCATGGGGGTCCTCGTGGGCCTGCGTCTCCTCCAGGGCTTCGCCGGCGGGCTCATCACCACCATCGGCACCTCCGCCGTCTCGCTCGTCTACCCGAGCCACCTGGTCAGCCGGGCGTTCGCCGCCAACGCGACGGTGTGGGGCGTCATGGCCGTCGCCGGGCCGGCCATCGCCGCGGTGATCCTGACCTTCCTGTCCTGGCGCTGGATCTTCTACATCATCCTCCCTCTCGGGGGCATGGCCCTCATCGCCGGATGGAAGGTGATGCCCGGCCCCTACGGGCACAGGACCCGCGGCTTCGACGGGTACGGGATCGCCCTCCTCACTGCGATCGTCGTCTCCACCCTGCTCGCCGTGGAGGCCCTCGACGCCACCTCCGCGGCCTGGCTCGCCGCGGGCGTGATCGCCGTCGTCCTCTACGTCCGCCACGCCCGGCGCCACCCCAGCCCGGTGGTGCGGCTGGAGCACCTCGTCCCCCAGCCGTTCCGGGGACTGGCCGTCTCCCCGGCGCTCCTGCTCATCGGGACGATCGGCATGTCCACCTACATCCCCCTCTACGTCCGGGCCGGACTCGAGGCGTCCCCCGCCCTCACCGCCTGGTCGGTCCTGCCGCACACGATGGGCTGGACGCTCGGCGCCATCACGTCGTCCCGCCTGGCCGACCGCTTGTCCGAGTCCCGGATCGTCGTCACCGGCTTCCTCGTCGGCCTGCCCTCCCTGGCCCTGTCCTGGCTGTTCGTGGTGATGGGAGCGCCGCTGCTCGTCTCCTGCATCGGCTACCTCACCGCAGGTGTAGGCATGGGCATGGTGACCAACTCGGCCCTGACCCTCCTCCGCACCTTCGCCGAGGAGGCCGAGGTCGGGCGGGTCGTCTCGGCACACCTCTTCGCCCGCAACCAGG
>QGUS01000363.1 GCA_003242515.1 Actinomycetota bacterium | reverse complement strand
CCGTGGTGGTTGCGTTCCTGGCGGGCATGGCTTCCGTGCGTGCCGGGGGCGACGGCACCGGCGGCACCGACGACGGCACCGGGACGACGGCCCCGCCGGCCGAACAGCCCCAGGTGTACACCTATGTGTTGAACGAGTTCAGGATCGAAGGCCCGACCGAGATCCCGGCCGGCCCGGCGATCTTCGAGGTCCGCAACGACGGCGCGATCGCCCACAACTTCAAGTTCGGGGACATCCAGAGCTCGGACCTGAACAACGGGCAGAGCGAGCGGCTCGACGTCGGCGTCCTCCAGCCCGGCACCTACGTGATCACCTGCGAGGTGCCCGGCCACAAGGAGGCCGGCATGACCCTCGAGATCACGGTCACCGGCGAGGGCGGCCACGACGATCACGGCGGCGGCGACACGGGCGGCAACGCCGGTGGCGGCTTCGTCTCCCTGACCTGGCAGCAGGTCGAGGAGAACATGAAGAACTCCGTCGTGAAGTTCCCGGCCGAGACCGCCGGTGAGGGCGCCCAGCTGATGGAGCCCACGATCCTCCCCGACGGGACCAAGGAGTTCCGCCTGGTGGTCGAGGAGATCGACTGGGAGGTCGAGCCCGGCAAGATCGTCAAGGGCTTCGCCTACAACCGTCAGATCCCCGGCCCGACGATCAAGGTCGACGTGGGCGACCGGGTGAAGATCGTGGTCGAGAACCGGCTCGACGACATCACCTCGTGGCACCCGCACGGTCTCAGGCAGCACCCGATCGAGGCCGACGGCGTCGGGTTCATCACCCAGAAGACGCCGATCCGCCCGGGTGAGACCTGGGAGGTCACCTTCACCGCCACCGAGCAGTCGGTCGCCATGTACCACGGGCACGACATGGGCCTGCACCAGGTGCCCAACGGCCTGGCCGGCGCCTTCATCGTCGGCGACCTGCCGATCCCCGAGGGCTGGAACGTGGTCGGCGAAGAGGTGATGATGCTCAACGACGGCGGGAACATCGGCTTCACGCTCAACGGGAAGTCGTTCCCGGCGACCAAGCCCTACGTCCTCAAGCAGGGCCAGGCGCTGATGGTGCACTACATGAACGAGGGGTTGATGCACCACCCCATGCACCTGCACAACAACCGTCAGCTGGTCATCGCCAAGGACGGGTTCCCGCTCGAGTCGCCGTACTTCGTCGACACGCTCGACGTCGCTCCGGGCGAGCGGTACACGGTGCTGGTGCTGGCGGAGCTGCCCGGCACGTGGGTCTGGCACTGCCACATCTTCAGCCATGTCGAGCGGTCCGACGGGTCGATGTTCGGGATGCTCACCGCTCTCATCGTCGAGGAATGACAGCGGCCCAGGACTGACTCGACACCCCCGGGAGGCCGGCTCGTGGCAGCGACCGGGCCGGCCTCCCGGCCTTTTCCTCCGGGGGACCCCAGACACCGGTGCCGGCTTCCGGATCCCGGTCCGCGCCAACTACCATTAGGGTCCCCAGGCCGGAGTAGCTCAGGGGTAGAGCAATTCACTCGTAATGAATAGGTCAGGGGTTCGAATCCCCTCTCCGGCTCTCCGAGAAGCCCCGGTCCCCGACCGGGGCTTCTGTACCCGGTGCGTGGCCTCCTTCCCCGCGGAACGGTCGGCGGAGAAGAGACACGGCCGGAGACCCTCTGGGGCACGGGCGGAAGGCCGCCGATTGAGCCGCCCGATCAGTCCGACCCCAGCGCGGCGAACAGGTTGGTGAGCACCAGCTCCCTGCGGAGGTTCGCCTGGATGTCCACAACCGCCTGCAGGGCCAGCTCCGCGCCCCGCACCGCCTTGCGTGGAGACACGTCGGTGAAGTGGTTGAGATCGAG
>QGUS01000099.1 GCA_003242515.1 Actinomycetota bacterium | reverse complement strand
CCCCACCCGCTCCAGCCGGCAACACCCCAGCCGTTCCCCCCCACCTCGAGGACCTCGTTCTGGCCAAAGCCGGCCAGTTCGCCCCCGGTGCCGAAGTATCAGGCCTGCAGCTCCGGGTGGTCTCGTCCAGCGTCACCGTGGACGGGGTGGAGATGTCGCTGGACCGGGCGCTCACCAACCTCCTCGACAACGCCCGCAAGGTCGCCCCGCCGGGCTCCACCATCACCCTCGGGTGCGGGCGGACGGGAGACTGGGCGTGGCTGGCCGTCGCCGACCAGGGTCCCGGCCTCTCCGACGACATCTCCCAGATCATCGGGCTCGGCCTCTCCATCGTCTTCGGGATCGCCGAGGGCCACGGCGGCACCGTGACCTCGTACCCCAACAAGGGCGGCGGTACCGTCATGGTGGTGTGGATCCCCCTGGTCGAGCATCCGGGGAACCCTCCCCGCACCTCGCCCCTCGAGCCCCTGACCGCCCCATGACACAGGCCCCCCGTCTCGTCCTGGAGCCGGACGTCCCGGACTTCCTCGACCTCCCCTGGGAGACCCCGATCTCCGGGTGGGACCACCACCGGCTGGTGGACATGCCCACCGGCATCCACCGTCACCCCGTAGTCTTCGTCGCCTACGAGGAGGGCGTCTTCGCCATCAAGGAGATGCCGCTGCGTCTCGCCCGCAACGAGTACTCGGTCCTGGAGCGGCTGCAACACCGGACCACTCGCTGCGCTCGCCCGGCCGCGCTCGTCATCCGTCCCTGGATCCCCCCGGACGAGGAGCAGGCGGCCGCGGTGATCACCCGGTTCGTCTCCCACGGGTTCCCGGTGCGGAACCTGGTCGGCGGTCACACCTTCGGTCCCCGGCGCAAACAGGTGATCGACGCCGTGGCCGGGCTCCTCGTCGAGCTGCACCTGGCCGGGTGCTTCTGGGGCGACTGCTCCCTCTCCAACCTGCTCTACCGGTTCGACGCCGGGGCCATCGAGGCGGTGATGATCGACGCCGAGACCTCCCAGATCTACGAGTCCCTGACCCCGGGGCAGCGGGAGCACGACCTGTCGATCATGATCGAGAACGTCGCAGGGGACATGGCCGACCTGGCGGTCGCCGGCGGCGGCGGTCTGGACCAGGCGGACCTCGACCTGGGGGAGGACATCGTCGCCCGCTACGAGGACCTGTGGCGGATCCTCGAGGAGGCGCCCGTGATCCCCCGTGACGAGAGCTATCGGATCCGGGAGCGCCTCAAGCAGCTCAACGAGCTCGGCTTCGACGTCGACGACGTGGTGATCGAGCCGGGCCCGGACGGGAACCTGGTCCAGATCAAGACGGTGGTCGGCGGGCGCACCTTCCACTCCGACCGCCTCTACGAGCTGACCGGGGTGGAGGCCTCGGAGAACCAGGCCCGGATCATCCTCGAGGACGTCCACTGGTGGCTGGCCCGAAAGGGGGCACAGACGGACCGGGAGAAGCGGATCGCCATCGTGCAGTGGCTCACCGAGTGGTTCGAGCCGACCCTGGAGAAGATGGGCGACTTCCCGGGGAGCGACCCGATCCAGGGCTACTGCGACATGCTCAACTTCCGTCTGGGCATGGCCGCCGAGCGGGGGTCCGACGTCACCAACGACGAGGCCTTCGAGGCCTGGAAGGCGGCGGGCTTCCCCGGCTTCCCGCTCGAGTGAGCGGTCGGCCGTGCATCGACGCGCGCACCCGACTAGGTTTCGGGCCGCTTGGGCCGACCGGCCCTCTCTGACACGAATCCAACCCAAGGAGAACTGATGGACCGAATCGACAACGGTCTCCGGCGGTTCTGGCGTGTCGTATCCCTGATGGCGGTCCTCGCCCTCCTCGTCGCCGCGTGCGGCGGCTCGGGCGGCACGACCACCACCGCCGGGGGCACGACCACGACCGGAGGCGGCACCGGCACCACCCAGCCCACTGGCACCACGGAGCCGGGCGAGCAGATCGGTGGCACCGTCACCGTCTATGGCACCTGGGGTGGGGCCGAGGAGGAGGCCTTCCGCGCCATGGTCGCTCCGTTCGAGGAGCGGACCGGCATCCAGGTCCAGTACACCGGTACCCGTGACATCAACACCGTGCTCAGCGCTGGTGTCCAGTCCGGCATCCTGCCCGACCTCGCCGGCCTTCCCGGCCCGGGTCAGATGGCCGAATGGGCCCGTCAGGGCGCTCTCGTCGACCTGAGCACGGTCATCGACTACGACCAGTACGTCAGCGAGACCTCCCCCGGTTTCGTCGAGCTGGGCACGGTCGACGGCAAGCTCGTCGGCGTGTTCATCAAGGCCGCCGTCAAGGGTCTCATCTGGTACAACCCGAATGTCTGGACCGGTGGTGACCTCGACAGCTGGGACGCCGTCGTCGCCGCCGCCAACGCCCACGAGGGCGCTCAGGCCGGCTGGTGCGTCGGTCTCGAGTCCGGCGCCGCTTCCGGCTGGCCCGGCACCGACTGGATCGAGGACTTCGTGATCCGTCAGTCCGGTCCCGAGGTCTACGACCGCTGGTACCAGGGTGAGCTGCCCTGGACCTCGCCCGAGATCCGTCAGGCCTTCGAGGCGTTCGGCGAGGTCATCGCCAACTCCTACGGCGGCTCGCAGTACGCCATCGCCACCAACTTCGGCGACGCCGGCCAGCCGCTGTTCACGGATCCGGCCGGGTGTCTGTTCCACCACCAGGCGAGCTTCATGGCGGGCGAGTTCTTCCCGAACTACCCGACCAGCCCGCAGCCGGGTGAGGACTTCGACTTCTTCATCATGCCCACCATCAACCCCGCCTACCAGGGCGCCCTCACGGGTGCCGGCGACCTGTTCGGCATGTTCAACGACACGCCGCAGGCGCGGGCGCTGATGCAGTGGCTGGTGAGCGCCGAGGCCCAGCAGATCTGGGTCGACCGCGGTGGTGCCATCTCCGGCAACAGCAAGGTCACCAGCTACCCGGACCCCATCTCGCAGAAGAGCGCCGAGGCCCTCGCCAAGGCCGAGGTGTTCCGCTTCGACGCCTCCGACCTGATGCCGGAGGCCATGAACGCGGCCTTCTGGCAGGCGGTCCTGGACTACACCCAGAACCCGGGCAACCTCGACAGGATCCTCGAGGACCTCGACCGGGTGCGTCAGGACGCCTACGGCGGCTGATCGCCGACGAGGGGGCGGTGGCTCCGGCCACCGCCCCCTCCCACGAACAGGTGAGGAGGAGATGACCGGAACGCTGACCGCCGTTCGGGAGCCGGAGCCCGCACCTCCGGGCCCGCAAGAGCGACGGGCGGGCACCGCCTACCTGGCGATGCTCGGCTTCCCCGTCGGCGCGCACCGCTGGTACCTCGGCCACACGCTGGCGGGGGTCCTGTACGTCGTCACCTTCGCGCTCCTCGCCATCGCCCGCTTCGCCCTCCGCGAGCGGGTGGAGCAGGACTTCGCCCCGATCTGGACGGTGGCGGTCGGTCTGGTCGTCGCCCAGCTCGTGCTCGACGCCATCGCCATTCCCCGGTGGGCGCGGAAGCCGTCCCGCGACGTCCCGCTCCCGGCCCCGCTCATCCTCCTGCTGGGAGTCCTCGCGACGATCTTCTTGCTGCCGTTCCTGCTCGACGTCCTCGGCTCGGCGTTCTCGGGCATCTTCGGCGGCAACACCCGGGTGGGCCGCCAGGTGGCGATGATGATCATCGCCATCATCGGGGTCCCCCTCGTGCTGGTGGGCTACATCGTCCTGATGGAGCACACGCTGCGTCACTTCACGGACGTGGCGCAGCGGCGGATCCGGCCCTGGCTGTGGCTGCTCCCCGCGCTGTTCTTCCTCTACACCTTCCTGGTCTACCCGACCTACGGCACCATCCGCCGCAGCCTCTACAACCGGGCGGGCGACACCTTCATCGGGCTGGAGAACTACCGCTGGTTCTTCGAAAGCCCCAACACCCTGACCGCACTCAGAAACAACGTCCTCTGGCTGGTCTTCTTCACCGTCATCTCCGTGATCGGCGGCCTCCTGGTGGCGACCCTCTTCGACCGGGTCCGCTACGAGAACTTCGCCAAGACCATCGTCTTCGTCCCGATGGCGATCTCCTTCGTCGCCGCCTCGGTGGTCTGGCGCTTCATGTACGTCTGGAACCCCAACCTTCCGGGCTCCAAGCAGACCGGAACCCTCAACGCCATCATCGTCGCCCTGGGCGGGGAGCCCATCGACTTCATCTCCACCCGGGGCATCAACAACTTCGCCCTGATCGCGGTCGCCTGCTGGATCTGGGTCGGCTTCTGCATGGTGATCCTCTCGGCCGGCATCAAGTCCATCGACCGGGAGCTGCTCGAGGCCGCCCGGGTGGACGGCGCCACCGAGTGGCAGGTGTTCCGGCGGATCATGCTCCCGCTGCTGGCACCGACCATCGCCGTGGTCACGACGACGATGCTGATCTTCGCCCTCAAGACCTTCGACATCGTGTACGCGATGACCAACGGCAACTTCGACACCAACGTGATCGCCCTGGAGATGTGGAACCAGTTCTCGTACGCCGAGTACGGGAGGGCGAGCGCGGTGGCCGTCGTGCTGCTGGCGGCGATCGTCCCCGTCATGGCCTACAACATCCGGTCGTTCCGGCGTCAGGAGGAGGTGCGATGACCACCGAGATCGTCGGCAAGCCCCGGTTCCGCCCGGGCAGGTGGGCCCTTCACCTCGCCATCGCCATCATCCTCGTGATGTGGCTCGTCCCCACCCTGGGGACGCTGATCAACTCGTTCCGCACCGAGACAGCGGTGCGCTTCGACGGGTGGTGGAACGCGCTGACGCCTCCCTACGAGTTCACCCTCGAGAGCTACAAGCACGTGCTCACCCGGAACGGGATGGGCGACGCCTTCATCAACAGCCTGATCATCACCATCCCGGCCACGGTCATCCCTATCGCCGTTGCCGCGTTCGCGGCCTACGCCTTCTCGTGGATGAAGTTCCCGTTCCGGAACCTGCTGTTCGTGGTCGTGGTCGGCCTGCTGGTCGTGCCCCTGCAGATGACCTTCGTGCCGCTGCAGATCTTCTTCCGGGACGCCGGCCTGGCGGGAAGCTTCCTGGCCGTGTGGCTGGCCCACACCGGCTTCGGCCTGCCCTTCGCGCTGTTCCTGCTGCGCAACTACATGGGCTCGCTGCCGTCGGCGGTGTTCGAGTCGGCCGCGATCGACGGGGCGAGCGAGATGACCGCGTTCTTCCGCCTCGCCCTGCCCATGAGCGTCCCGGCGATCGCGTCGCTGGCCATCTTCCAGTTCCTCTGGGTGTGGAACGACCTGCTGGTGGCTCTGATCTTCCTCGGCCCCAACATCCCGAACCACCCCATGACCATCCAGCTCGCCAACCTGGTCAACTCGCTGGGCGGCGAGTGGCATTACCTGACCGCGGCTGCCTTCATCCAGATGGCCCTGCCCGTCACGGTGTTCCTGCTGCTCCAGCGGTACTTCGCCAGCGGTCTCCTCGCCGGCGCCGTCAAGGGCTGACCCGGCCGCGAGCGCTCCGCCGGCCTCCCGGCAGTTCGTCCCGACATCGCCCCGCGCCCGTTTGATAGGTTCGGAACGGTCTCGGAAGAGACAGCCTCGGTCTAGGTAGGCAAACCTCGAACGAAGGAGGAGAGATGGTCCCTCGTCGGTACCCACGGGGCATCACCAGAAGGGAGTTCCTCTATCTGTCGGGGGCGGCCGTCCTGGCCGCGGCATGCGGGCCCGCGACCAGCGTCACGACCACCACGGCAGGCTCGACGTCGTCGAGCGCGGGAGGTGCAGCCGGATCCGGCCCGGAGATCAAGTTCCGTGAGCCGACCCAGTCGGTGAGCGGCGACCTCCGGATCCTCCTGTGGAGCCACTTCGTCCCGGCGCACGACGACTGGTTCGACCCCTTCGCCAAGGAGTGGGGCGAGCAGGTCGGCGTCAACGTCACGATCGATCACATCAACCAGGCCGACCTGCCTGCGGCCATCGCGGCGGACCTCCAGTCCAACGAGCCGCAGTACGACATGTACCAGTACATCGCCGTGCTCAGCCAGCACGAGCCGTCGGTGGTGGACATGAAGGACCTCGTGACCGAGGCCGAGAGCCGCTATGGCCAGCTGCTCGACCTCTGCCGTCGGTCCTCTTACAACCCCAACACCGGCAAGTACTACGCGTACTGCCCCGCCTGGGTGCCGGACCCCGGTTGTTACCGCCGCTCCCTCTGGGAGACGGCCGGCAAGGCCGAAGGCCCGACGACCTGGGACGACCTGATCGAGTACGGCGGGAAGATCTATCAGGACCAGAACATCCAGCTTGGCATCGGCATGTCCCAGGAGATCGACTCCAACATGGCGATGCGGGCCCTGATGTGGTCCTTCGGCGCCTCGATCCAGGACGCCAACGAGCAGGTGGTGATCAACTCGGACGAGACCATCGCCGCCCTGGAGTACATGAAGCGCCTCTACGACACGGCGATGACGCCCGAGGTCTTCTCCTGGAACGCCGCGTCCAACAACCAGGGCCTCAACGCCGGGCAGTTGAGCTACATCCTCAACTCGATCTCGGCGTACCGGACGGCCCAGGACGAGGGGCTCGAGGTGGCCGACGACATCTACTTCAGCGCCGCCCTCGC
>QGUS01000098.1 GCA_003242515.1 Actinomycetota bacterium | reverse complement strand
AACGACGAGCGGCGGACCTCGACCCTCACTCACCCACCCCGAGGGCGGCCGTGTCGAACACGGCGGTGAACGGGATCCCCGCCTCTTCGAAGCGGGCCGCCGCGGCGCCCCCGGAGCGGTCGACCAGGGCGACCACCTGGGCCACCTCGATCCCCTCGGCGCGGAGCGCCTCCACCGCCTCCCTGGCGGCGGACCCGGTGGTCGTGGTGTCCTCCAGGACGCAGACGCGGTCGCCGGCACGGACCGGGCCGACGATGCGGCCGCCGGTGCCGTGGTCCTTCGCCTCCTTGCGGACGGAGAAGGCCTTGAGCGGACGCCCGGAGCGGGCCCCGGCGATGGCGGTGGCGACCGCGATCGGGTCGGCCCCCATGGTCATGCCGCCGACCGCCACCACGGTGGGGTCGACCAGTTCGAGGACCGCCTCCCCCGCCAACGCGGCGCCCTCGCCGTCGAACGTGGTCTGGCGGGCGTCCAGGTACCAGGAGGAGATGGCGCCGGAGCGGAGGGTGAACGGGCCGTCGGTGCGCAGGGCGTGTTCGATGAGGTGCTGCAGGAGGGCTTCGCGGGACACGGCCGTCCCATCGTATTTGCGCCCGGTCCGCAACCGTCTAGTTTCCGCGCCGATGGACCTGATCCTCGTCCGCCATGGCCAGCCCGACTGGACCCCCGGCCGCCGCCAGCGCAACGACCCCGACCTCACCGAGCTGGGACGCGAGCAGGCGCTGCGCGTGGCACGGCGGCTGGCCGAGACGGAGAACGTGGACGAGATCTGGGTGTCCACCATGCGGCGCGCGGCGCAGACCGCAGAGCCGATCGCCGAGCGTCTCGACATCGAGCCGCGCCGCTTCGACTGGCTCGAGGAGATCCGCAATCCGCCCGACTGGGAGGGGGCCCCGGCCGAGGAGATTGAGCGCTTCTTCGCCGAGGCCAACCAGCGCGACATGGACAGGATGTGGGAGGGTCTCCCCGGCGGGGAGAGCTTCCGGGCGTTCCACCGCCGGGTGGTCACCGGGCTGAACCGGACCCTGGAGGAGATGGGCGTCCGTCCCCTCTCCCCGGCGCACCGTCACCTCTGGAACCTCCAGGAGCCGAAGCGGCGGGTGGTCATCGTCGCCCACGCCGGCACCAACGCCGTCGTTCTCGGCCACCTGCTCGGGCTGGACCCGGTGCCCTGGGAGTGGGAGCGGTTCGCCCAGCCGCACACCGGCGTGAGCCGTCTCCGTCTGGTCCGCATCTCCACGGGGTGGGGCTTCTCCCTGCGCCAGCTGGGTGATGCGTCCCACCTCGAGCGCGACCAGATCACCTTCTGATGCTCCAGGCAGCCGCCCTCACCTTCGCCACCGTGTTCGTCGCGGAGCTCGGCGACAAGTCGCAGCTGCTCGCACTGTCCCTGTCGGCCCGGTACCGGCGGCCCGTCCTGCTGGCCGCGGTGCTCACGGCCAGCGCCCTCACCATCGGCGCCGCGGTCCTCGCCGGCGGGCTGGTCGGCGAGTTCCTGCCGACACGGGTGCTGCGGATCGGGGCGGGAGCGCTGTTCCTCCTCTTCGCCTTCCTCACCATCCGCCGGGAGGACGCGGAGGACGACGGACATGCCGACAGTGGAAGGGCGGGGTTCGCGACCGCGGTGCTCGCCCTGTGCGCCGCGGAGTTCGGGGACAAGACCATGGTGGCGACCTTCGCCCTCGCCGCCGCCAACCATGCCCTGGGAGTGTGGGTCGGCGGGACTCTGGGGATGGCCCTCGGGTCGGGCCTGGCCGTCCTGGTGGGGGCATCCCTGTTCCAGCGGCTCGAGCCGAAGACGGTCCGCTACGTCTCCGCGGCGCTGTTCCTAGTCGTCGGCGTCCTGCTGGTCCTCGAGGGGCTGCTGGGCGAATAGGGTCCGCCCGGCCCGCTGCCTGGTCGGAACCACCCCCCGTACCCCCGTCGCTTCGCCACGGGGGATTCGTGGCTGCTACTTCCCGAACCGGCGTTCCCGGCCTGCGTAGTCGCGCAGGGCCCGGAGGAAGTCGACCCGGCGGAATGCGGGCCAGTTGACGTCGACGAACACGAACTCGGCGTAGGCCGACTGCCAGAGCAGGAAGCCGGACAGCCGGGACTCGCCCGAGGTCCGGATGAGCAGGTCCGGGTCGGGGACGTCCGACGAGTACATGTGGGCGGCCAGGGAGTCGGCGTCGATGCGGCTCGCCAGTTCCTCCGCCGGGACCCCCTGCTCCACGAGGCTGGTGACGAGGTCGCGGGCGGCGTCCACGATCTCCTGCCGGCCGCCGTAGCCCATGGCGATATTGAGCCGGCGGCTCCCCTCGTTGGCCTCCTCCTGGGCCCGCTTCGCCGCCGACACCAGGCTCTCCGGGAGCAGGTCGAGGCTCCCGATCACCTTGATCCGCATGTCATGACGGCGGGCCCGCTCGGGGAGGCGTCCAAACAGCTCCTCGAGGACCTCGAAGTACGGGAACAGCTCGTCCTCCGGCCGGCCCAGGTTCTCCCGGGACAACACCCACGCCGTCACCGCGGGGATGCCCAGCTCGTGGCTCCAGTCGAGGAACTCCTCGAACCGGCGCATGCCGACGCGGTAGGACTCCTGGTAGCTGGCCAGACCCTCCTCGCGGGCGTAGCGGCGGTGGCCGTCGAGGACCACTCCGATGTGGCGGGGCAGCCGCTCGCGGTCGAACCCGCGCAGGAGTCGGCGCTCGTAGAGCCGGTAGAGCAGCCCCAGCTTCATCACGGAGAAGGCTACCCCTGGCTCAGGCGAGCGGGAGCGTCGGCGCCTCGGCGCAGAGCGCCTCGACCTCGTCGATCTCCTTGGGGACCGACAGGGTCATGTTCTCGTGCCCGTCGGCGGTGATGAGGACGTCGTCCTCGATGCGGACGCCGATGCCCAGGAACCCGGCCGGGACCTCGTGGCGGATCTTCTCCGCCTTCTCCCGCTCCTCCTTCTCCAGGGCCGCGGCGGCCTTCCGGCCGAGCCGGATGCGCCGCTCGTTCCACTCGTCGACGTCGTAGGCGAGGAGGGTCAGCTCGATCTCCGCCTTGTCCGGGGCGACGTAGATGCCGGGCTCCACCGTGAAGCACATTCCCGGCTCCAGCGGGCGGGGCTTGCCGTCGACCCGGTACGACCCGCGGTCGTGGACGTCGAGGCCCAGCCAGTGACTGGTGCCGTGCATGAAGAACTCCGTGTAGTGGTGCATGGCCAGCGAGTCCTCCACGGAACGGGGCAGCAGGCCCAGGTCCACCATGCCCTCGACCAGGACCCTGGTGGCGGCGTCGTGGACCGCCCGGGTGGACGACCCGGGGACGGAAAGCTCCAGGCCCCGCCTCTGGGCGGCCAGGACCACCTCGTAGATGGCGCGCTGCGGGCCGGTGAACCGGCCGGAGGCGGGGAAGGTGCGGGTGATGTCCGAGGAGTACCCGCCCACCTCGGCGGCGGCGTCGATGAGGATCAGGTCGCCCTCGCCGATCTGCTTGTCGTTCTCGACGTAGTGGAGGATGCAGGCGTTGGCTCCGGCGGCGACGATCGACGGGTATCCGTTGCGCGGCGAGCCAGCCAGCCGCCAGTAGTACTCCAGTGCGGCCTGCACCTGGTACTCGTACTGACCGGGACGCGCGAACCGCATCGCCTCGCGGTGGCCCTTCGCCGACAGCTCGCACGCCCGGCGGAGCATCTCCGCCTCGTGGGCGTCCTTGTAGAGCATCATCTCGCCGACGGGGACCGACACGTCCTTCACCGTCGACGGGACCGGTCCGCCGAAGCGCTCCCGGTGGGCGCGGGCCCGCTCGATCACGGCCGACACCACGGGGTCGAGCCGCGGGTCGCCGCTCCGGTACCAGACGACCTCGCGGCCGATCACGTACCGCTCGAGGACGTCCTCCAGCTCGGAGATGTCGTAGGCGGCGTCGGCTCCGAACCGCTCCTTCGCCCCCTCCGGACCGGTGCGGATGCCCGTCCACACCTCCTGGGTCGGGTCTTTGGGACGGACGAACAGGGTGTACTCGGCCTCGCTGGACCCCGGGGTCAGGACCGCCACGGCGTCCGGCTCGTGGAAGCCGGTCAGGTACCAAAACATCGAGTCCTGGCGGAACTCGTGGTGGACGTCGTAGTTGCGGACGACCTCGACGGCGGCGGGGATGATGGCGATGCCATCGTCACCGACGATCCCGGCGAGACGGCGGCGTCGCGCGGCGAACGGCTCGGTCATGCGGGCAAGTTACCCGCCCGTGCGGTCTGTCAGGACCTGAGCTCCAGGTCGGCCAGCACCGGGAAGTGGTCGGAACCGAGGGCCGCGCCGAGTTGGCGGCTCCGGACTCCCAGGTCGCGGGAGTGGAGGATGTGGTCGATGGGGATCCGGACCAACGGGTTCCGGTCGGCGGGGTAGGTCGCCTGGATGCCGAACCCGGTGGCGGAGTCGCGCAGACCCGCGCCGAGCAGCCGCCGGAACGCCCAGGACCAGGGAGTCGAGTTGAGGTCGCCCGCCACCACGAACGGACCCTCCTGACGCTCCGCCCACTCCCGGGCGAACTCCAGCTGGGCGTCGCGCAGGGCGGCGCGCCCAGAGTCCGTGGGCGAGTTGGCGTGTAGGGACAGCACGTGCACCGGGCGGTCCCATCCCCGCGGGATGAACTCCAGCTCCAGGGCGCGCGGCTCGTCGATGGCGAACCCGTACGACTCCCAGTCGAGCAACTGGCCGCGCAGCAGCACCAGCGTCCCGAAGATGAGGTCGTCGGACCGTCCGCGGATGATCCGGTAGTCGGAGCTGAGCGGCTCCATCGCCAGCTCCCAGGGCCGGTACGCCTCGTGGAGGAGCACCAGGTCGGGCTCGTTGCGCCGGATGAAATCGACCACCTCGGCGTAGCTCTGGTTCGCCGAACCCCGCAGGTTGTAGGTGAGCACCCGCAGCAACGGGGCGGAGGAGTCGGGGTCGCCCGGGCTCCCCACGAAGAGCGGAAGCACGATCACCAGGTTCAGGACGGCCGCCGCCAGGGTCACCGCCCCCACGCGGCGCCACTTCCCCATCATCAGGACCAGGCCGCACAGCACGAGGCCCACGAAGATCTGCGGGCGGAAGTTGGCCACGAGGTCGAGCACCCAGAAGTAGCGGCCGAAGAAGGCCGCCACCGTCAGGAGCACCAGGGCTGCCGCCGGGACGGCGACGACGGCCATCACTCCTCCTCGTCCGGAGGCGCGCCGGGGTCGCCGAGGCCCCTGGAGACCGCCCACTCCCGCACGATCTCGAACGCCTCGCGCCGGGAGTACGGGCCCTCCTCGATCCGCTTCTCGAGGAGGATGTCCATGATCTCGCCGACCATCGGCCCGGGCTTCATCCCGGTGTAGGCCATCACGTCGTGGCCGTCGATCGGGGCCCGCAGCTTGGCCAGCTCCTCCTGCTCGGAGAGGACCGCGATGCGGCGCTCCAGCTCGTCGATCCCCTCCTGGATCCGCCGGGCCTTCTTCTCGTTGGCGGTGGTGACGTCGGCGCGCACCAAGGCGTTGAGCCGCTCGAGGAGGTGCCCGGCGTCCCGCACATAACGACGCACGGCCGAGTCGGTCCACCCGAGCTTCAGGGTGTGCGGACGGAGGTGGAGGAAGACGAGACGGCTCACGTCCTCCACGACCTCCTTCGGGTAGGCGAGGGCGCGGAGCCGCTCCCGGGTCATGCGGGCGCCGACCACCTCGTGGTGGTGGAAGGTGACTCCCTCCGGGCCGAACTCGCGTGTGTCCGGCTTGCCCACGTCGTGGAACAGGGCGGCGAGCCGCAGCACCAGGTCCGGGTAGGTCCGGTCCACGACGGCGAGGGTGTGGGCCAGGACGTCCTTGTGCCGGTGCAGGGGGTCGCGGGCCTCCGCGAGGCGGTCGAGCTCGGGGATGAAGTAGGTGGAGAGCCGGGTCGCCACGATCATCGCCAGGGCTGCGCCCGGGGCGGGGGCGACCAGGAGCTTGGACAGCTCGTCGCGGATGCGCTCGGCCGAGACGATCTTCAGCCGTGGCGCCATCCGGTGGACCGCGGTGATCGAGTCGATGTCGGCGGCGAACTCGAGCGACGCCTGGAAGCGGAAGAGCCGGAGCATCCGCAGCGGGTCGTCGCCGAAGGAGATCTCGGGGTCGAGCGGCGTCCTGAGGACCTTCTTCTCCAGGTCGCCGATGCCGTCGAAGGGGTCCACCGGCTCGAAGGACGGCAGCTCGATGGCGATGGCATTCACCGTGAAGTCGCGCCGGGACAGGTCGGTCTCGATGTCGTCGGAGTAGGTGACGACCGGCTTCCGGGAGTCGTCCCGGTAGATCTCCGACCGGAAAGTGGTGATCTCCACGGAGCGGCCGTCCTTGATCGCGCCGATGGTCCCGAAGGCCTCGCCGACCCGGTACACGGAGTCGGCCCACGGTTTCAGGATCCGGGCGATGCGGTCGGGGCGGGCGCTGGTGGCGAAGTCGAAGTCCAGGTCGTCCACGTCCCGGCCCAGGAGGGCGTCGCGGACGCAGCCGCCGACGAGGTATAGCTGCTCCCCGGCATCGGCGAAGAGGCCGGCCAGCTGTGCCGGCGGCAGGTCAGGCGCTCGCAGGACGTCGAGGGAGGGCACGGGATGCCCCAGGTTATCGGCA
>QGUS01000097.1 GCA_003242515.1 Actinomycetota bacterium | reverse complement strand
CAATTGTCCCCTTTTTTATTCGGGGGCGGCGTAGAATGTGTTAAGGGGACGGGGCGATGCCGGTGGCGAACGGCGAGGGGGGCCCCCGGGTGCGGTGGATCAGCGGCGTGATGACGTGGTTGTCGATCTGCTGGATGACCGTGTAGATGATCACGGCCACCACGCCCTGCCATGGGTCGTTGTTGAGCAGGGAGATGATGAATGCGAGTGCGCCTCCGGTGACCGGCCCGAGGAACGGGATCATGTTGAGGAGGCCGGAGATGATCCCGACGAGCAGCCAGAACGGCAGGCCGATGACGAACATGCCGATGCTCGATGCGACGCCCACGATGAGCGCGACGAGGAGCTGCCCCCGGACGAACGACCCCATCGCCCGGGCGACGTCCCGGCTCACGTAGACCACCTCGTCGCGGAGCGCAGGCGGCGTCAGCCCGATGGCGTTCTGCTTGAAGCGGGGCAGGTCGATCAGCAGGTAGAGGGCGAGGACGGGGGCGAGCAGGGCCACCGCCGCCGCCTCGGTGACGCCCTTGATCAGGTGGCCGGCGCCGGAGCCGAAGCCGATCAGCAGGTTGCGGATGGTCTCCTGGTTGGCCGGGTCGTTGAGCCAGTCGGCCAACGCCCCGCCGTCGCCCAGGAACGAGCCGAGGTCGATCCCGATCCGGCCCGCCGTCTCCTCGAGCCACGCCAGGATCCCCTCGTAGAGGTCGGGGAGCCGCTGGGCGAAGTCGGTGACCTGCCGCTGCACGGTCGGGTAGACGAGTGCCGTGATGGCGACCAGGAACGCCACGAGACCCAGGAACGAGAGGGCGGTGGCGATGAAGCGGTGGACCCCCCTCCTCTCCATCCAGCGCACCGACGGTTCGAGGAGCAGGACCAGGCCGAAGGCGAACGCCATGGGGAGCCAGATGACGCGGACGGCGCCGGCGACGCGGATCAGGACGAAGGCGCAGACCGCCAGCCCCACAGCGGTCCACACGACGAGTGCGACCCGGCGCAGGCGGTCGTTGGACACGCGGCGATGTTAACCCCGGGTGGCCACGGTGACCGTGGACCCCGGCGACACGTTCACGACCCAGCCAGCGCCCTGCTCGGGGCTGGCCCAACCGTCCTCTTCCTTCGTCCATCCGGCCGGCACCATGGCGTCCCCGACCACCCGCACGGGGGTCCCGGAGGGGACCAGCACGGTGTACTCCCCGGACACGTCGACGTTCCCCGCTCGCCCGGACCCGAGCGTCACCGTCCCCGCCCCGGAGACCCGCAGCCTGGAGACCTCCAGGCCGGAGACGTCGGCGTCGACGATCCCCGCGAGCGTGAGGTCCCAGAGCGGTCCGGCGGCGAGGCTCACGTCCCAGCCCCGGTAGCGCTGGAGCAACGAGTCGCCCGGTTCCCTGAGGTCCACTCCGATCGTGTCCTCCACGGTCTGCTCCACCGCCGTGGGGAGGGAGACGCGGCCGCCCCAGCGGATCGGGAACACCTCATAGAGGAACCTGCCGTCGCCGTCGAGGCGGATCCAGCCGTCGATTTGGACGTGGAGCGAGGCCCGGGCGTAGTCGGGCTCCGGCCCGATCACCCGGGCCGACGCCGAGGGCATCAGCGGCCAGCCCTGGACGTGGGCCACGAGGAAGAACACCGCGGCCACTGTCCCGACGAGGGGGACCAGCCCGGAGACGCGGAGCATGCCGAGACGGCGGCCCCGCGCCCACCAGGCGAGCAGTCCGAGCACCAGCCAGACGGGCCACCAGGAGATGACGTCGAGCAGGACGGCGCCGGAGACGACCCCGGCGAAGACGCCGACGACGAGCCCCGTCAGGACGCCGAGCGGGACCGCCCACAGCGCGGGCACACCCGGGCGGCTCACCCGGGAGGCGGGGATCATTCCTGGTAGGTGGTCCCGAGGACGATGACCACGTCGGCACCCTCACCCACCGAGGGGTCGGCGATCGGCTCGACGCGGCCGTCGGGGACGTAGGAGAGCAGGACGTTCGCCTCGGCGGAGAACCCCTCCCGGTACCAGACACGGGTCGGGGTCAGCGTCGGGGTGTAGTCGGCGGCCTGCATGGTCTGGTATCCGTCGGCGGAGAGGCGCTGGGTCAGGCGTCCCGCGGCGCCGGCCAGACCCATGGAGTTGAGCACCTGCACCCGCACCTCTGCCGGGGGCCGGACGCGGACGGTGGTCGTGGTGGTCTCCTGCTCGGTGGTGCTCGTGGTCTCCGGTGTCGACGTCGTGGAGCCGGGAGCCGTCGTCGTGGTCGTGGGGCCGCCCGCGACCGGGGTGGTGGTCGTCGACGGGCCCTCGGAGAGCAGGTAGAGGATCCCGAAGACGGCCGCGGCCACGCCGATGATCCCGAGGATCATCAGGGCGAGGCTCCGGTAGAACGAGCTGTTGTCCGGCGAGGCGTGACGACCCGACCGACTCACAGCGCCATCACCTCCTCGGTCACGGGGGTCTCGATCATGGAGCGGACGCGGCGCAGCGTGAGGGGGTCGTAGGCCTCCGCGTCCGGGTCATCGAGCAGCTCCAGGAGACGCTCGTAGTAGTCCGCCGCCGGCAGCCCGAGGACCGACTCGATGAGGCGGTCCTTGGCGCCGTCGAGACGCCACCAGCCTCTCTCGAAGTCCAGGATCGCTCGCGCTTCGGGGCTCAGCATCGCCCGGGAAGGGTATTTGGGCACCCGTGATAAAGGGAGTATTTGGGTCATCCGGGCACCCGGCACCCCGTACGCGATGCCCGCACGGGAGCGACCCGGCCGGAAGGCCGTCACCGGCCCGGGGGTAGAATTCTCCCATCGCGCCGCTGTAGCTCAACAGGTAGAGCAACGCACTTGTAATGCGTAGGTTGCGGGTTCAAGTCCTGCCAGCGGCTCTGACCCTCATCACCTCGTAGGCGGCCAGTGCGGCCGCCACGGAGGCGTTCAGGCTCTCCGTCTCCGCCGACATCGGGATCGACACCAGCACGTCGCACCGCTCGGCCGTCAGCCGGGACAGCCCCGAGCCCTCCGCCCCCACCACCATCGCCACGGGCTCCGTGAGCAGGTCCAGGCCGAACAGCGACTGGCCCGCCACGGCGCTCAGCCCCACGGCCCACATCCCCAGGTCCTTCAGCCGGGCGATGGCGTCGGGGATCGAGCTCACCAGGGCCACCGGAACCCGCTCCAGGGCCCCGGCCGCGGCCTTGAACGCCGCCGCGGAGAGCGGGGCGGAGCGGCGCGCCGGCACCACCAGCCCGCCCAGGCCGGCGGCGGCCACGGAGCGGGCCACGGCGCCGAGGTTGTGCGGGTCCTCCACGTGGTCCAGCACCATCACGGCGTCGGTGCGCTCGCGGAAGGCGTTCAGGTCGAGCGGGAGGATGGGACGGCACCGGGCCACAACGCCCTGCGGGGCGGTCGTCTCGGCCATGGAACGCACGTCGTCGACGACGGTCACCGCGCCGCGGGGCACCAGGCCGAGGATGGCGGCGACGTCGGGTCTCCGGTCGCGGCCGCGTTCCACCCAGAGATGCTCGATGCGGCCGGCGGCTGCAGCGGCCGCCACCGCGTGGACGCCCTCGACGCTAGCCCCGTACCCAGCGGGTGCCATCGGGCCGGTCCTCGAGCTGGATCCCCGCCTCGGCCAGGGCCGAGCGGATGGCGTCAGCTTCGTCGAAGCGCCGCTCCGCCCGGGCGACGCGCCGCTTCTCGATCAGCTCCTCGATGGCGGCGACGCCGGCCGAGGTGACGCCGAAGCGCTCCGCCACCGGGGCCACGTCGGGGAGCTCGTCCGGGGCGGGCCAGGCGTCGTCCAAGCCGAGCACGTCGAGGATCACCCTGACCGCGCCGGCGATCCCGGAGGCGTCCTCCCCGGCATCGGCGAGGCGGTTGCCGTCGCGCACCAGGTCGAAGGCGAGCGACAGGGCCTCCGGGGTGGCGAAGTCCTCGTCCATCACCTCCCGGAAGCGTTCGAGGGCGGCGGCGTCCGGCTCGCCCGGGGTGACGCGCTCCAGGAAGCGGTGGAGACGGGTGAGGGCCTCCTCGGCCTCGTCGAGCAGCTCCTCGGAGTAGTCGATCGGGGACCGGTAGTGGGCCCGCAGGTAGAGGAGGCGGAGGGCCTGCCCACCGCGCCCGCCGAGGATGATCAGCAGGTCGACGACCCGCCCGGTGGACTTGGACATCTTCTCTCCGGCCAGGTTGACCATGCCGTTGTGCAGCCAGTAGCGGGCGAAGGTCGCGCCGGAGACGCCCTCGCTCTGGGCGATCTCGTTCTCGTGGTGCGGGAAGATCAGGTCGGTGCCGCCACCGTGGATGTCGAACCCCATGCCGAGATACTTCTCGGCCATCACGGAGCACTCGATGTGCCAGCCGGGTCGGCCCGCACCCCACGGGGAGTCCCAGTGGGGTTCGCCGGGCTTGGCGCCCTTCCACAGGGCGAAGTCGAGCGGGTCGAGCTTGTGCTCGCCCACCTCGATCCGGTACCCGGCGCGGAGCTCCTCGGGCCTGACGCCGGAGAGCTTCCCGTACGACTCCAGGGCGGAGACCCGGAAGTAGACGTCGCCGTCGGCGGCGTAGGCGAGGCCGCGGTCGATGAGACGCTGCGTCAGGTCGATGATCTCCGGGATGTGCTCGGAGGCCTTGGGCTCGATGTCGGGGTCGAGCACCCCCAGGCCCCGGTAGGCCTCGGCGAAGCGGGCGCCCATGCGGGCGGCCAGGGCCTCCATCGACTCCCCGGTCTCGTTGGCGGCGGCGATGATCTTGTCCTCGACGTCGGTGACGTTCCGGACACAGGTGACCTCGTAGCCCCGCCAGGTCAGGTAGCGGCGGATCACGTCGAAGGCGACGGCGGCGCGGCCGTGGCCGACATGCGGCTCCGATTGGACGGTGGGGCCGCAGACGTACATCCCCACCTTTCCCGGGTCGCGGGTGACGAACTCCTCCAGCTGCCGGGTGAGCGTGTTGTAGACCCGGATCATCCTGCCTCCCTCAGGGTCACCACCGCCATGGCGGCGATCCCCTCGCCGGCGCCGATGAAGCCCAGCCCGTCGGTGGTGGTGGCCTTCACTGACACCCGGGACGGGTCCGCCTCCAGGGCGCCGGCCAGACGCCATCGCATCTCCTCGCGGTGCGGGGCGACCCGGACCCACTCGGCCACGACGGTGACGTCGGCGTGCTCCACCTTCCACCCGGCCTCGGCGGCCATGCGCACGGCCCGGGACAGCATCCCGATGGAGTCCGCCCCCGCCCACGCCGGGTCCGACGACGGGAAGTGCTCCCCCATGTCGCCGAGGACCGCGGCGCCCAGCACCGCGTCGGTCAGGGCGTGTGCGGCGACGTCGCCGTCGGAGGTCGCGAGGACGCCGTCGGTCTCGGAGACGACGACGCCACCCAGAACGAGAGGCGGTTCGCCGCCGAGGCGGTGGGCATCGAAGCCCCAGCCCGTCCGCATCCGACCCGGGGGCGGCATCCCGGCCATCACTCGGCGGGAGAGACCTTGGGCAGCGCCTTGTCGAGACGGCGGACCGCCTCTTCCTCGTCGATGTCGAGGCTGAAGGCAAGCTCGGAGCTGAGCGTGAGACGGGCCCGGGAGAGCATCCGCTTCAGCGCCGGGCTGATCCCCTTGGTCTGCTGGGCGTAGGAGAGGTCGCGGACGACCTCGGCGACCTGGAAGATGTCACCGGAGGTCATCTTCTCGTTGAGGACCTTGTACCAGCGGCTCCAGTTGGCCCCGGCCTCCTCGGGTTCGCCCTTGAGGGCGCGCAGGACCTCCTTCGCCTTGGCCTTGGAGATGACCGGCCGGATCAGCTCCTCGGCCTTGTCGACGGGGACCATGACGGTCAGCTGCTCGGTGGCGATCTCGAGGACGAAGTAGTCCATCTTCTTGCCGCCGAACTCCTGCTTCACCTTCTTGACGATGGTCGCGGCACCGTGCTGCGGGTGTACGACCTTGTCACCGACGGCGTACTTGGTGGTCTGAGCCATGAGGGGTCTCGGAGTGTACCCGGGGGCGCGGGTCAATCCAGAAGGGCTTCCCACTCCTGGACGGACTGCTGCAGCCTCTCGAAGAACGCCTTGAGCTGCCGCGCCCTGGTCTCGCCGACCCCCTCCACCTTGAGGAAGTCGGCCTCCGAGGCAGCGAGGAGCTTCGCCACCGACCCGAACCTGCGGACGATCTCCTCCCTGACGGACTCGGGGAGGCGGGCGACCTTGGACAGGATGCGGTGGCCCCGGGGCTCGGCGGGGTCGTCGAGCTCGGGGAAGCCGAGCTCCTTGCCCACCCGGGACGGGTCCTCCAGCTCGCCGGCCGAGAGCCCGTCCAGGGTCTCCAGGGCCCTGTCCAGGGAGCCGGCCCGGAGCGGCCGGAGGTAGTCGAGCAGAACCAGCCGCCGGGTGTGGTCGACGCCCAGGAGCAGGTCGTTGAGCTGGACCACGACGACCCGGCCCTCGTCGCCGAGCGTGGCGGCCCGGGAGGAGACGATCCGGCCGAGGCGCTCCACCATCTCGGCCCGCTGGATCACCGTGACGGCGTGGCGGTAGGTGACCATCCCGGTCACCTCGAGACGGGTGAGACGGTTCTCGGCGTCGTCGAGGCGGGCACGGAGGCGGTCCAGGCTCTGCAGGTCCTGGTTGACATGGGCGGCGACCTCGGTCGGCT
>QGUS01000096.1 GCA_003242515.1 Actinomycetota bacterium | reverse complement strand
CCCTCGTCTTCTCCGCTTTTTTTTTGGTCGGAGGCTTATGTTTGTTTTAGGGGGCAGGGGGATCGCCGAGATCAGCGCCTGCGTGTACGGGTGCGACGGAGCCGTGAAGATCTGTGAGGCCGTGCCTGCCTCCACGATGCGGCCCAGGTACATGACCGACACGTCGTGGGCGATGTGCCGCACCACCGAGAGGTCGTGGGAGACGAAGAGGTAGGACAGCCCCAGCTCCTCCTGGAGGTTCTCCAGCAGGTTGAGCACGCCCGCACGGATCGACACGTCCAGGGCCGAGACGGGCTCGTCGAGGACGATGAACTTCGGGTTCAGGGCCAGCGCACGGGCGATGCCGATGCGCTGCCGCTGGCCGCCGGAGAACTCGTGCGGGTACCGGTTGCCGTGCTCGGGGTTGAGGCCCACGATCTGGAGCAGCTCCCGGACGCGCTCCTTGCCGTCCCTGTCCCACAGGCCGTGGATCTGGAGCGGCTCGGCGATCAGGTTGGTCACCGTCATCCGCGGGTCCAGCGACGCGTACGGGTCCTGGAACACGATCTGTAGATCGCGGCGGTACGGGCGCAGGTCGGAGCGGCTGAGCTTGGTCAGGTCCTTCCCGTCGTACATCACCGACCCTGAGTCGGCCGGAATCAGGTTGAGCAGGAGGCGTGCGGTCGTGGACTTGCCGCAGCCGGACTCACCCACCAGGCCCATCGTGCGGCCGGGCATGATGTCCAGCGAGACGCTGCACACGGCGTGGATGTCGCCGATCCGGCGGCGGAAGAAGCCCTTGGAACGGATGGGGAAGTGCTTGACGAGCTTCCGGGCCCGGATAATGGGCTCCACCTGGGTCTGGGTCGTCGGGGCTGCGGTCACAGGTTCTCCTCGTGGGTGCCTTCGGTCCCTTGGAGCTCGGCCTCGGCGGCCTGTGCCGCCGCCTCGAAGCTGGCCACCAGTTCCTCGTCGATGTTGACCGGCGGGAACAGGTCCACGGGCTTGGCTCCGATGAGACGCTCGTGGAAGTGGCAGGCGGCGAACTGGCCGTCGACTCCGACGGGGAACAGGTCCGGCTCCTGCTCGATGCAGATCTGCTGGACGATCGGGCACCGGGGCGAGAACGGGCAGCCCTGCGGCAGGTTGACCAGGGACGGCGGCGTGCCGACGATCGGGGTGAGCCGGTGCGCCCGGTTGGCGTCGAGGCGGGGGAGCGAGCCCAGCAGGCCCAGCGTGTAGGGCATCCGGGGTGCGTAGAACACCTGGTCGACCGTGCCCTGTTCGACGAGCTTCCCGGCGTACATGACGCACACCCGGTCCACGGTGCCGGCGACGACACCCAGGTCGTGGGTGATGAGGACCATGGCGGCGCCCGTCTCCTGCTGGGCGGCCCGGAGGGCCTCCAGGACCTGCGCCTGGACGGTCACGTCGAGGGCGGTCGTGGGCTCGTCGGCGATGATCACGTCCGGGTCGTTGGCCATGGCGATGGCGATGACCACCCGCTGGCGCATGCCACCGGAGAGCTCGTGCGGGTACTGGTTGGCCCGGGTCTCCGGGTTGGGGATGCCCACGATGTCGAGCAGCTCCACTGCCCGGTCCCAGGCCTCCTTCTTGGTGACGTCACGGTGGGCCAGGACCGCCTCGGAGAGCTGGTAACCGATGGTGTAGACCGGGTTCAGCGAGGTGAGCGGGTCCTGGAAGATCATCGCGATCTTGTTGCCGCGGATCTTCGAGAGTTCGTTGTCGGAGAGGCCGAGCAGCTCACGGCCCTGCAGCTTGGCGGAGCCGGAGATCTTCGCCGTCTTGGGGAGCAGGCCCATGACGGCCAATGAGGAGACCGACTTGCCGGAGCCGGACTCGCCGACGATGCCGAGGATCTCGCCGCGGCGGAGCTCGTACGACACGCCGCGGACGGCTTGGACGACTCCATCGTCGGTGGGGAACTCGACGGTGAGGTCCTCCACCTTGAGGAGGAGATCGGTGTCGGGCCAGGGATCGGTAACCATGGTCATCGCCTGATCATCTGCTGCTTCGGATCCAGTGCGTCTCGGAGGCCGTCACCGATGAAGTTGATGGTGAGGACGATGATGATCACGAAGGCACCGGGGATGTAGAACAACCACGGTCTGGTGAACACCGCGGTCTGCGCCGTCTGGATGAGCAGACCGAGAGACGTGTCGGGAACCTGGATGCCGAAGCCGAGGAACGAGAGTCCGGCCTCGACGAGGATGGCGGTGGCGATCACCAGCGTGGCGTCCACGATGATGACGCCGGCGGTGTTGGGGAGGAGGTGGCGGAAGATGATCCGCCCGTCACCGGCCCCCATGGCCCGGGCGGCCTCGACGAACTCCTGTTCCCGGAGTGACAGCACCATGCCGCGGACGACACGCGCCGTGCTTGGCCATCCGAACAACCCGATGATCAGGGCCACGTTCCACCAGGTGGTGCCCCGCGTGAGGCCGGCGAGCACCAGCACCAGGGCCAGGATCGGGATGACGATGATGACGTCGACAATCCGCATCATGACCGCGTCGACCCGGCCCCTGTAGTAGCCGGCGATGGCGCCCCAGGTGGCGCCGATGCCCGTGGAGAGCAGGGCGACCACGAATCCGACCTTGAGGGTCTGCTGGGTGCCGCGCATCACCTGGCCCATCAGGTCGTGGCCGACCTGGGTGGTCCCGAACGGGTGGTCCCAGTTGGGGGGCTGGTTGGCCGGGATCTCCCGGTAGATGTTGTGGTCGTACTTCCAGAGGAGGGGCCCGACGAAGGCGAAGAGCACGATCAGGATGAACACCGTCAGGCTCGCCACCGCCACCTTGTGACGGAGGAACCGGGCGATGACCATCTGGAGCTGCGTGCGCTCCTCGGTGGTGATGGCCTCCGCGCTGCGCAACTGGAGCTGGGTCGCGGTCGTGCCGTTTTCCAGGTTGTCAGTCATACCGGATCCGGGGGTCGAGGACGCCGTAGAGGAGGTCCGCCACCAGGTTGGCGAGGACAACCAGCACGCCGGCCAGCACGAGGAACGCCATCACCGCGAAGGCGTCGTACTCGGCGATCGCCTGGGTCAGGAAGGTGCCGAGACCACGCCAGCGGAATACGGTCTCGGTGATCACCGCACCGGTGAGGGCGCCGGACACCGTGAGGGCCGCCAGCGTCACCACCGGGATCAGGGCGGTGCGCAGCGCGTGCCGGCGCATCACGACCCGGTTGGGGAGGCCCTTGGCACGGGCGAGGCGGATGTAGTCGGAGTTGAGCACCTCGAGCATGGAGGCCCGCTGGTACCGGCTGATGGCGGCATAGCCGGTGAGCATCAGGGTCAGGGTGGGCAGCACCAAGTGCAGGACGACGTCCATGAACTTGTCCCAGCCCTCCATCCGGTAGTAGAGCGGGGAGGTGGCGCCGATGGTGGCGAAGTTCGTGCCCAGGTTCTGGTTGGCCCAGATGCCCGCCTCCTTGATCAATGCGGCGAGCCAGAACACGGGCATGGCCAGCGCCAGGAAGCCGAAGAACGTGAGGACGTTGTCGACGACCGAGTATTGCTTCACCGCCGAGATCACGCCCGTGATGACCGCCAGGCTCAGGGAGAAGACCGTGGCTGCCCCGACCAGCCGGAGGGTGATCATGAACCGCTCCGAGATCTCCTGGCCGATGTCCATGGCGCCCTGCGTGGACGGGCCCCACTTGCCCTGGAGGATGCCGATGTCGCCCCGGGTGTCGCCGATCCCCGTCAGCCACAGCCAGTAGCGCTCCAGCGTAGGGCGGTCGAGGTACAGGAACTCCTCGCGGGCCTTGATGGTCGCATCCGGGACAGGGGGAGTGGCGAACCTGAGCTCGAGGAGCGGGTCGCCGGCCATGTCCACGAGGATGAACGTGAAGAACGTAGCGGCGATCAGCACCGGGATGGTGGTCACCAGACGGCGCAACACGTAGACGAGCACGGGGGCGATGCTAAACGCGGGCACCGAGGTCTGCTACTCAGTCCGGGGATGGTTCGGGGAAAATGCGAAGGGGGCCGGGCGATGCCCGGCCCCCTTCTATCGACTACTCGCCAGGATCAGTTGGCGGCCGCAAGGCCCCACTGAGCCAGGTTGTAGTAGGCGCGAGTGCTGTCGAAGTGGTTGTCGCGGATGTTGACGAGCTCGGTGCCCACGAACGTGAGGTTCATGGTGTCCCAGAGCGGAAGCGTGTACGCCTCCTCGCCAAGGACGATCGCCATGGCCTGGTTGACCAGATCCGCAGCCTCTTCGAGGGTCTCGGCCTCGAGCACGGCCTGAACCAGCTCGTCGACCTGCTCGTTGCTCAGGTGACCGAAGTTCGAGCCGCTGGCCGAGTTGTAGAACTGGTTGGCGCTCGAGGTGAACAGCGGCGAACCGCTCCACCCGAAGATCACCAGGTCCCAATCGGGCGAGACGAGCAGGGCACCGAGGTTCTCGGCAGCCACGAGCTCGACCTGGATGCCGATCTCGGCCAGGTAGCTCTGGGTCAGCTCGGCGAACCGGGCACGGTTCGTGTTGCTGGCCAGGAAGCCGAACCGGACCGCCGGCACCGTGGAGCCGTCGGGGGCCTTCAGCGCACCAGCGCCACCGTCGTAGCCGGTGTAGCCGGCATCGGCCAGGATCTGGCGAGCGGCCTCGACATCACCCGAGCCGTAGCCGTACTTCTCGACGTGATCCTCGTAGAAGTTCGGATCGTTCATCGGGAAGATCGGGTTGTTGCGGTACTGCGGGTTGATGTCGCCGAAGATACGGGTGCGGGCGTCCGCACGGTCGATCGCCGTCAGGATGGCCTTGCGCAGGGCCGGGTCGGAGAGCGTCGTCAAGTTGACGTCGACGTGCTCCCACACGGCGCCACCGGAGCCGAGGCCCCAGTAGACGTCGTTCATGCCCTGGAGCTGCTGGATGTGATCCGGCGTGAAGGAGGCCGGCGAGCCACCGTTGATCTCACGGTTGGCGAGCGCCGGGAGCCACGACTGGTTGTCGGAGATCATCTCCTTCGTGACCGTGTCCAGCGTCGGCTTCTCCGAGCCGTACCAGTTCGGGTTCGGCACCATCACGACGCGCTCGGCGAGGGTGGCGTTCTCGATGATGTACGGACCGCCGGACCAGGTCGGGACGTTCTTGTTGAACCAGTCCGAAGCCTGGGCCACGCCCTCGGGCGTGTCGATGTCGAAGCCCTGCTCCCGGGCGATGTGAGCCGGGTAGTACAGGCCGCCGAAGAAGGCGTGCCACTCGGCGTACTTGTAGCCCTCCGGGAAGTGGAACATGACCTTGTTCCCGTCCCCGGTCACGTCGACCACGTCCTCGTAGCGAGCGGTGCTCGCCGGGAAGCAGCCGATGGAGCCCTCGACCGGGTTGCCGGCGTCGTCGGTCTCACCCTGGTTGCAGTGCTCGGGCTTGCCGCTGAGGAACTTCCACTGGAGGATGAAGTCGTCGAGGGACACCGGGGTGGTCGAGCCATCCGCGTTGCTCCAGACGACGCCGTCCTTCAGCTCATAGGTGATGACGCCGTTCTCGAAGGTCGGCTCCGAGGCGAGGACGTCCATGTTCCACACCCAGTTGCCGTCGGGCATGTACTGGCCGATGACGACCTGCATGCCCTCCAGGGCCTGGACGGTGTAGACCGAGTTGCCCTCGACACGGTTGAGGTTCCAGCCGTCCCACGTCTGGTTGATGAGGTAGATGACGTCGCCACCGTCCTGCCGCGGACCGCTGTTGCAGTTCAGCGGGTCCGTGGAGCAGCCCTCGAGGCCCGGGTTCGCCGCGACCTGAGTGGTGGTCGTTCCACCGTCACCGGACGTGGTGGTCGTCTGGCCACCAGCCGTAGTGGAGGTCGTGTCACCGGAGCTGCCGCCGCAGGCCGCGACCAGAAGGCCCAGCACCACGACCGCGGCTAGCCATCGCCACGACCGGTTCTTGCTTTTCATTGCGATTGATCCTCCTACAGGGGATGTTGCTCGCCGACACACCCGCGCGAAGCGGGCAGTCGTCGGGTTATGACCTTACCCCAGGACGGGGCCGACCGCTAGGTCAGGAGGCGGTTTGCTCGCGGTTCCCGGTGATCCACGAGACCACGATCTCCCCGATCACGGCCGGGTCGGTGACGCCTCGATGGTCGACTCCGGAGAGTGTCTCGACCGCGGCGGCGAGGCCCATCTCGTCGAGTCTCGCGGCGAACCGCTCGCTGAAACGGAGGGGCACGACGGTGTCGCGCTCGCCGTGGATGAGCAGTGCCCTGACGCCGTCGTCGGGAGAGGCGAGATGCATCGGGTTGCCCGAAGCCCAGAGCTCAGGGTCCTCGGAAGGGAGGGCCCCGAACAGGGGAGCGGCGAGCACCCCGAGAGCCGTCACGTCGTACGCCCCGGCGAGGCCGACCAGCAGGTCCGCCCGGGCGGGCCGGGAGTCGACGCAACCATCACCGAAACGGTCGGCGTCGAGGGCGACCACCGCGGCGAGGTGCGCTCCTGCCGAGTGGCCGATGAGGGCGACGGTGCCATCCGAGGCGGGGTGGTGGGCGGCATGGCGCACCGCGCAGGCGACGTCGTGGGCCGCCCGGGGGAAGGAGGGCGCCTTGAGGGTCGCCAGCCGGTAGGCGGGGTTGCCCCCCAGGAACCCCCGGCCGGCGGGGGGCGGGGCGGGGGGCCCGAGGGA
>QGUS01000095.1 GCA_003242515.1 Actinomycetota bacterium | reverse complement strand
CCCGGGAGGTCTGACGGCTGGTTTCTTGCCCCGGTCCCGGGGGCCGTTGTTGTCGCCGGCGTGGTGCCCCCCCTCGGCCCACCCGAGGGGATCACGGCCGGTGACAGGGCCCGTGCCGTGGGTACGCTCGCCAGGTACTCGGGCCGCCTGGTGCGGCGACGGGTGCGAGGCAAGCTGCAGCGGATGCGCGGCCGCTGACGGAGACCTGCAGCTCTGGAGAAGAAGAAGGGGCCCCTTGCGGGGCCCCTTCCTCTTTCGGAACCTGCCGACGGATCAGAAGTCCATGTCACCGCCGTGGCTGTGACCGGCGCCCTGAGCCGGGGGCTCGGGGATCTCGGCCACGAGGGCCTCGGTGGTGAGCAGCAGGGCGGCGATGGAGGCCGCGTTCTGCAGCGCGGACCGCGTCACCTTGGCCGGGTCGATGACACCGGCGGTGATCATGTCCTCGAACTGGCCCGTGGCGGCGTTGAACCCGAAGGTCCCCTCGCCGTTGCGGACCGACTCCACGATCACGCCGCCCTCGAAGCCGGCGTTGGTCGCGATCTGGCGCAGCGGCTCCTCCATGGCACGGCGCACGATGTTGCGGCCGGCCTTCTCGTCGTCGCTGCCACCGCGGACCTTCTCCACGGCCGCCTGGGCGCGGAGCAGGGCGACGCCACCACCCGGGACGATGCCCTCCTCCACTGCGGCGCGGGCCGCCTGCACGGCGTCCTCGATGCGGTGCTTCTTCTCCTTGAGCTCGACCTCGGTCGCGGCGCCGACCTTGATCACGACGACGCCACCGGCGAGCTTGGCGAGACGCTCCTGGAGCTTCTCACGGTCCCAGTCGGAGTCCGTGTTCTCGATCTCCCGCTCGATCTGCTTGATGCGGGCCTTGACGTCGGCCTCGGAGCCGGCACCGTCGACGATGGTGGTCGAGTCCTTGTTGACCACGACCTTGCGGGCCCGGCCCAGCAGCTCGAGGGTCACGTTCTCCAGCTTGAGGCCGACCTCCTCGGAGATCACGGTGCCACCGGTGAGGATGGCGATGTCCTGGAGCATGGCCTTGCGGCGCTCGCCGAAGCCCGGGGCCTTGACGGCGACCGACTGGAAGAGGCCGCGGATCTTGTTGACGACCAGCGTGGCCAGGGCCTCGCCCTCGACGTCCTCGGCGATGACCAGGAGCGGCTTGCCCTGGGACATCACCTTCTCGAGGACCGGGAGCAGGTCGTTGACCGAGCTGATCTTCTGGTTGGCGATGAGGATGAACGGGTCCTCGAGCACCGCCTCCTGGCGATCCGGGTCGGTGATGAAGTACGCCGAGAGCAGGCCCTTGTCGAACTGCATGCCCTCGGTGAACTCGAGCTCGAGGCCGTAGGTCTGGCCCTCCTCGACAGTGATCACGCCGTCCTTGCCGACCTTCTCCATGGCATCGGCGATGACACGGCCGATCGAGGAGTCGTTGTTGGCCGAGATCGTGGCGATGTGAGCGATCTGCTCGGTGGTCTCGACCTCACGGGCCATCTCGCCGATCGACTTGACGGCGGCCTCGACGGCCTGCTCGATGCCCCGCTTGAGCTCCATCGGGTTGGCGCCGGCGGCCACCTGACGGAGACCCTCGCGGACCATGGCCTGGGCCAGGACGGTGGCGGTGGTGGTGCCGTCACCGGCCACGTTGTCGGTCTTGTTGGCGACCTCGTAGGCGAGCTTGGCGCCCATGTTCTCCCACGGGTCGTCCAGCTCGATCTCCTTGGCGATGGTCACGCCGTCATTGGTGATGGTGGGGGCGCCCCACTTCTTCTCCAGGACGACGTTGCGGCCCTTCGGGCCGAGGGTCACCTTGACGGTGTCGGCGAGCTTGTCCACGCCGGCCTGGAGCCGGGCGCGGGCCTCCTCGCTGAAGCGAAGATCCTTCGCAGCCATCTTCTATCACTCCTCAGTTCACGACGGCCAGGAGGTCACGCTCGGAGAGGACGAGGTACTCGGCGCCGTCCAGCTTGACCTCGGTGCCGGCGAACTTCGAGTAGAGGACCTTGTCGCCGACCGAGACCTCGACCGGGATGCGGTTGCCGTTCTCGTCACGCGCCCCGGGGCCAACGGCGATCACCTCGCCGATCTGGGGCTTCTCCTTCGCGGTGTCGGGGATCACCAGCCCGGACGGAGTGCGGGCCTCCATCTCCTCGGCCGGCTTCACGACCACCCGATCACCGAGCGGCTGAAGCTTCATACCTTGTTGCCTCCTTGGGGTCAGAGACTCGTGCAGCCGGGCGGATCTCGCCACGACTGGCACTCGTCGGATTCGAGTGCCAGGGTGGAGATTAGCAGTCACCTGCACTGACTGCTAAAGCACAAATCTGAGCGCGTGCGGCTCAGATCCGGTCAGAGGGCCCGAGACGGGTCGACCGCCTCGGACCAGTCGCTGTAGCGGCCCTCGGAGAGCCAGTGGGCGCCAGCGATGCCGATCATCGCCGCATTGTCGGTGCACAGGATCGGGTCGGGCAGGGCGAGCTCGACCCCCCGCTTGTCGGCCTCCTCGGCGAAACGCTCCCGGAGCCGCCGGTTGGCGAGCACTCCGCCGCCACCGCCGACGATCTTCGCCCCCGTGGCGTCCACGGCGTTGAAGGTCTTCTGGACCAGCACGTCGACGATCGCCTCCTGGACCGACGCCGCCACGTCGGCGAGCGACGGGAGGTCGCCGGAGGCCTTCGCCTTCTCGATGAAGTTGACCACCGAGGTCTTGAGCCCGGAGAAGGAGAAGTGGAACGGACGCTCCGGGAGGGCCCGGGGGAACTCGACCGCCTTCGGGTCGCCGCCCTCGGCTGCCCGGTCGATGGCCGGCCCGCCGGGGAACCCGAGGCCCATGGCCCGGGCCAGCTTGTCGAAGGCCTCGCCCGCCGCGTCGTCGATGGAATGGCCGAGGATCTCGTACTCGCCCCAGTCCTTCACCAGGACGATCTGGGAGTGACCGCCTGACGCGAGGAGGGACACCGCCGGCGGCCGGAAGCCCTCGTACTGGAGCCGCGGCGCCATCAGGTGGCCCTCCATGTGGTCGATCCCGATGAACGGGAGCTGGCGGGCCCAGGCGGTCGCCTTGGCGAAGGAGTGGCCGACCAGCAGCGCCCCTACCAGGCCCGGCCCGCAGGTGGCCGCCACCCCGTCGAGGTCGTCGGGGTGGACGCCGGCCAGGGAGAGGGCGCGGTGGGTGAGCGGGCGGATCGCCTCGACATGGGCACGCGCCGCCACCTCGGGCACGACGCCCCCGAACCGGGCGTGCAGGTCGACCTGCGAGGAGAGGACGTTGGAGAGGATCTCGCTGCCCCGGACCACGGCCACCGCGGTCTCGTCACAGGAGGTCTCGAAGGCGAGGATCAACGGGTTCATCCCTCACCTCCGGTGCGGTCCGGAACCGGGGCCACGGGGTGCGACACCTTCACGCCTTCCCCCTCAGCCTCTCGAGGAAATCCGGGCGATCGATGTCGTGAGCCCACATGATCAGGGCGTCGTCGTCCCCGTAGTACCCGGGCCGGATCCCCACCGGGGCCATGCCCAGCGAGGCGTACAGGGCACGGGCGGCCTCGTTGCGGGTGCGCACCTCCAGGGTGAGGTGCCGCGCCCCCTGCACCACGGCCTCCGCGATCAGCTCCACCATCAGCCGCCGCCCCAGGCCGGTGCGACGGTGCCCGGGCTCCACGAACAGGTTGGTGACGTGGGCCTCCTCCATCACCAGCATCGCCCCGGCATA
This sequence comes from Actinomycetota bacterium, assembly GCA_003242515.1. Lineage (GTDB taxonomy): Bacteria > Actinomycetota > Acidimicrobiia > Spongiisociales > ZC4RG35 > ZC4RG35. The sequence continues at coordinate 2,932 of QGUS01000095.1, read as the reverse complement.
GCCCACCAGCACGCCATCCTCGTCCGCGGCCAGGTAGATGCGGCTCGGGGCCTCCAGCTCGTCGCGGAAGACGCGCTCCGACCACGGGGTCGGCTGGTGCCTGCGCTCCAGCTCGGCGGCTGCGGCGGCGTCGGCCTCAACGAAGGGCCGGATCGTGATCATCCCGATGCCCACGGGCCCTCCTGTCGCAGCTTCGCCCAGTTGATGGTCACGTCGGGCTCCCGCATGTAGAGCGGCCTGATGTCCTCGGGCGCCGGGTAGTCGCCCCGCTCCAGCCGGGCGTGCCCGATCTCGGCGAGGGTGACCGCGTAGGGGTACCGGGGCCTGCCGGTCTTCACCTTTCGCAGACCGGTGAAGAAGCCCTCGGGGAGGACGGCGACGTCGCCGACCACCAGGCTCTCCTCGTTCGTGGAGGCCAGCAGCCCCCGGAACGCGTCGACGCTGAGCAGCTCCGTCAGGCCGTCTTTGACCACGCCGCCGGGAACCGGCCGGTAGCGGGCGACCGCCAGCTCGCCCCGGCGCACGTCGACCACCGCCCAGATGAGCCGGTGGCCCGTGCGGGCCTCGAGGGCGAGGGCGTCCACCGAGGTGGCCGGGATGATGGGGATGCCGAACGCGGCGGCCAGGCCCTGGGCGGTGGCGAGGCCCACGCGGATCCCGGTGTACAGGCCCGGGCCGACGTCGACGACCACGGCGTCGAGGTCGGACGGCGACCACCCCACCTGGTCGAAGCAGAAGTCGATGGCGGGGACGAGGAACGAGGCATGACCGACCCGGTCGATGCGCGACGCGGCGGCCAGGGTGGCCCGGTCCTCGACGACGGCTACCGACGAGCCCGGGGTGGCGCTCTCGATGGCGAGAACCCTCACCCGACCAGCTCCATGGACCGCTGCGCCCAGGACCCCACCGGGATGAGCGTGATCTTCCGGGACCCGTCCTCCTGGGCCTCGATCTCGATACGGAGGTGGTCGGCGGGGAGCTCGCTCTCGACGGCGTCGCCCCATTCCACGACCAGCACCCCGTCACGCGCCAGCTCGACCACCTCGAGGTCGTCGAACTCGTTCAGGCTGCCGAGGCGGTACACGTCGACGTGGTACAGCGGGATGAAGCCGCCGCGGTACTGGCGCATCAGGATGAAGGTAGGCGATGTCACGGGCTCTTCCACACCGAGACCCGCGGCGAGGCCGCCCGTGAACAGGGTCTTGCCGGCGCCGAGGCCACCGGAGAGCACGATCACGTCGCCGGGCCGCAGCAGGGCGGCGACCTTGCGGGCCAGGGCCATGGTGTCGGCCGGCTCGGGGCAGACGAAGGTGCTCATCCGAACAGCTCCATCTGCTGGGCGTCCCCGGCCACCGGCCCGGGATGCTCCTCGTGCTGCGTGCCCGGCGGTCCGGCGGGCTGGTCGAGCACCTGCCGGACCAGGGCGAAGTCCTGGCGCATGGCGTCCACCACCTTCGGCCCGCCGCGGAGGGCCGCCGCCGGGTGGAAGGTCGGGATCAGTGTGGCGCCGAGCCACCACCGGTGCGGCTGCCCGCGCAGCCTGGTGATCCCGACTTCGGTCTTGAGCAGCAGCTTGGTGGCGAAGTTGCCGAGGGTGACTACGACCCGCGGGTGGATCATCCGGATCTGCTCCCGCAGGTATCCCTTGCAGGCGTCGATCTCCTCGGGGCGGGGGTCGCGATTCCCCGGCGGGCGGCACTTGAGGACGTTGGCGATGTAGACCTCATCGCGCCGCAGGCCGATCTCGCCGAGCAGCCGGGTGAGCAGCTGGCCGGCGGCGCCGACGAAGGGCTCGCCCTGCAGGTCCTCGTTCTGCCCGGGGGCCTCCCCCACGAACATCAGCTCCGCCTCCACGGAGCCGACCCCGAACACGACGTTGGTCCGCGTGTGGGCGAGGCGGCAGGCGAAGCAGCCCTCTGCCTGCGCCCTGAGCGCCTCGAACTCCGGGATGATCCGTGACACGGGAGGGCCAATTCTGCCAGCCCTCAGCCGCGTGCCGCACGGACGGCGGTCTCGATGGCGGCGGCGGTGGCCCCGAACGCGGCCTCGGCGACGGCGTCGAGGTCGGCCTCCACCGGGCCGCAGGAGACGGCGAACACCACATCACCGTCCCAACGGGTGTGGACGGGCCGGATGCAGGCGGCCATGGCGTCGTGGGCGCGCACCACGAGACGCCCCAGGTCCGCCCGTCCGAAGGCGGCGTCGGTGGCGATCACGACCAGCGTGGTGTTGTCGCCGAACGAGGGCGGCACCATGTTCGGCGGGCCCGGCTCGTGGGGCCCGCCGGTGAGCGGCTCCCCGGACAGGGAGAAGACGTCGCCTACCGCGTTCACCGCCACCAGCGCCCCGACCGTGGCCTCGCCGGCCCTGCGGACGGCCGAACCGAGGCCACCGGGGACCATGTGCTCGAAGCCGCGCCACTTGGCGGCCGTGGCCCCGGTGCCGGCCCCGACCCGGCCCATGGGGACGGGGTCGGCCGAGGCGTTGCGGTAGGCCGCGGCACCCTGCTCGGGGCCGGGACGGACGGCCGGGTCGCCGGGGAAGAGGTCGTAGAGGACCGCCGCAGGGACGATGGGCACGGGTCCGAGGGCGGTGGGATGCCCCCTCCCCTCCTTCTCCAGCTCCCGGACCACCCCGTCGGCGGCGGCGAGCCCGAAGGCGGACCCGCCGGTGAGCAGGATCGCCTGCACCTGCTGCACGGCCATCCCGGGCTGCAGCAGGGCGTACTCCCTGGTCCCCGGGGCCGAGCCGCGCACCTCCCCGGTGGCGACGTTGGGCTCGGGGAACACCACGACCGTGCAGCCGGTGACGGCAACCGGGCCGGTCAAGTGCCCAACCTTCACGCCGGGAACGGCAGTGTTGTTCCCTTTATTCCCAGGACCCCCCCGGGCACCTGGGCCCCAAGGGCGCAAGTGTTCCAATAGAACCCGTA
>QGUS01000362.1 GCA_003242515.1 Actinomycetota bacterium | reverse complement strand
GGCTCGGAGATTGTTATAAGGAGCCGGGCCCGGGCCGGGCCCGCGCCGCCGCCATTGCCCTGGCGTCGCGGCTGATGAACGCGCTGTCGGCCCCCACCTTCGAGGGGACCGCTTTCGTGGTGGATGCCACGCTCCGACCCGAGGGTGCGGTCGGTCCGCTGAGCCGGAGCCTGGAGAGCCACCGCTCCTACTACGACCGCTGGGCCGAGGGATGGGAGCTGCAGGCGCTGCTCAAGGCCCGCTTCTGCGCCGGCGACCCCGAGGTCGGCGAGGCGTTCATCGAGCTGGCCCACGAGCTGGTGTGGGAGCGGGGGCTGGAGCCCGAGGACCTCCGGGCGGTGCGGCTCCTCAAGGCCCGCGCCGAGGATGGGGCCTCGCCCCGTGACATCAAACGCGGGCCCGGAGGCATCCGTGACATCGAGTTCGCCGTGCAGATGCTCCAGATGGTCCACGGCCGCTTCGACCCGGACCTCAGGAAGCCCGCCACCCTGGACTGCCTCGCCGAACTGGGCGGCAACGGGTACCTGGAGCCCGAGCAGGCGGAGGCCCTCGCCGACGCCTACCACTTCCTCCGCCAGGTGGAGCACCGCCTCCAGGTCTGGGACCTGACCCAGACTCACGAGCTGCCCGCCTCCAGGGAGGTCCGGGAGCGTCTGGGACGCAGCCTCGGCTGGGTGCTCGACCCGGTGGGCGAGTTCGACACCCGGCTCGCGCGGGTCCGGGCGACGGCGCGGGACCTCCACGAGCGCCTCTACTTCCGGCCCATCCTCGACTCCCTGGCCGGCATCCCGTCGGCGCGCCTCGAGCCCGAGGCGGCCCGCATGCGCCTGGCGGCCCTGGGTTTCCGCGACGTGGCGGCGGCGGAGGTCGCCTTCGTCGACATGACCGCCGGCCTGTCCCGCCGCTCCCGCGCCATGCAGCAGGCGCTCCCCCTCACCCTCGACTGGCTGTCCCGCTCCCCCGACCCGGACCTCGGCCTCCGCCAGCTCCGCCTGCTGCTGGCCAACACCACCGATCACGGGTCCCTGGCCACCCTGATCCACAACAACCCCGTGGCCGGCGAGCGCCTCTGCTTGCTCCTGGGGACCGGCGAGCTGCTGGGGAACCTCCTCGACCGAATCCCCGAGTTCGCCACCACGCAGCTCTCCGCCGACGAGCCCGACTGGAACATCCGCGACCGGGAGGGGGCCATCGAGCGGCTCCTCGGCCTCCTCGACTCCCGGCCCGACCCCGACGACCGGATCGGGACCATCCGGCGCTTCGCCCGCCGCCGCACGCTCCGCATCGCGGCCCGGGACATCCTCGACGAGGCGCCGCCGGACCTCACCACGGAGTCGCTCTCCGACACCGGCGATGCGGTGATCACCGGCGCCCTCCACTCCCTGGACGGCGAGCGGGGCATGGCGGCGATCGCCATGGGCAAGTGGGGCGGCCGCGAGCTCTCGTACGGTTCCGACCTCGACCTCATCTGGGTCAACTCCGAGGAGCGGACCGACGCCGCCACGCTGGCCGTGGAGGTGGATCGTTGGGTGTCGGCCCCGAACCGCCACGGCCCCGGCCTGTCCATCGACACCGAGCTCCGCCCGGAGGGCCGCCGGGGCCCGCTGACCCGGTCGCTCGACGGCTACCGCCGCTACTACACGGAGTGGGCGGAGCCCTGGGAGGTGATGGCGCTGGTGCGGGCCCGTCCCGCCGCGGGCGACCCTGAGGTCATGGCCGAGTTCATGGAGATCATCACGCCGGTCGTCTGGCGGCCGAGCCTCGACGAGGCGTTCGTCCGCTCCATCCGGATGGTGAAGGCCCGGGTGGAGACCGAGGGGAGCCCCCCCGGGGGCGACCGGGCA
>QGUS01000094.1 GCA_003242515.1 Actinomycetota bacterium | reverse complement strand
GACAGGACACGGTGCTCCCGGACCATGTCGTGGGAGCCCTCGGCCAGGGGGCCGAGCGGCGGGCGGCGGAGCACCAGCTCTTCCCCGCCGGGGAAGGTGAGCAGGTAGGTGAGGTTGGCCTTTCCTCCGGAGAACTGGGTGACCCGTGGCACGCCCCCGGGCAGGCCCTCCACGCCGGACATCCATGCCACCAGGGCGTCGACGTCGAACCTCTCGTCCTCTCTGACTTGGATCAGGTCTTCCACCGGGATCGGGAATCTACCGGGGCAGGTACCGTGACCGGATCATGTCCTCACCTTTCGAGATCGCCGACCGTCTGACCGAGCAGTACGCCGACCTCGATCCGCTGGCAGCGACCATCGCCGGGATCGGCGGCCGGGAGCACCTGCCTACCGACTACTCACCCGAGGGGGCGCGGGCTCGCATCGACCTGTTCCGCGCCGCCCGCCAGGAGCTGGCCGAACACCTCGACCACCCCGACGAGGTGCAGCGGTTCGCCGCCGAGGTGATCACGGGCTGGACCGACACCCAGATCACCGAGTACGAGGGCGGGAAGTGGTCCTGGGACGTCAACCACATCTACTCGCCGTTCCAGACCATCTGCGACGTCTTCGACGTGATGGACAAGGAGAGCGGCTGGTCCGACATCGCAGCCCGCCTGGCGACGGTGCCGGACATGCTCCGCGGCTTCGCCGACTCGCTTCGGGTGGGCCTCGCCAACGGCAAGGTCGCGGCGCGCCGTCAGATCGAGTCGGTGATCGAGCAGGCCCGAGAGTCGGCGGGCGACAACTCCCGGTTCCTCGGTCTGCTCTCGGAGGCCGAGGCAGCCGGGGCCGACACCGCCGCGGTCTCCGAGGCGGTCGCTAAGGCACGGGCCGGCTGCGCCGAGTTCGCCGACTTCCTGGCATCCGAACTGCTCCCGGCCGCTCCCGACACGGACGGCGTGGGGATCGAGCGTTACCGCATGGGCGTCGACCGCTACCTGGGCACCGAGCTCGACCTGGAGGAGACCTACGCGTGGGGCTGGGAGGAAGTGGCCCGCATCCGCCAGGCCATGGAGGAGACGGCGGCAGAGGTCGACCCGGACAAGACCCTCGCCGAGGTGATCGAGATGCTCGAGACGGACCCGGCACGGGCCGCCGCCACCCGGGAGGAGTTCGTCGCCTTCGTACAGGGGATCCAGGAGCAGGCCATCGCCCAGCTCGACGGCACCCACTTCGACCTCACCGACGAGATGAAGCGGATCACGGTCAACATGGCCCCTCCGGGCGGGCCGCTCGGCGCCTGGTACCACGGGCCGTCGGAGGACTGGAGTCGTCCCGGTTCCATCTGGTACGCCCCGGGGTCCCGCATCGCGATCCCGTACTGGCAGGAGGTGACCACTGCCTACCACGAGGGCTTTCCGGGACACCACCTGCAGGTCTGCTACGCACAGGTCTCGAAGGAGCGGCTGAGCCGGTTCCACCGGATGTTCATCTGGTACTCGGGTGCCGGTGAGGGCTGGGCCCTCTACGCCGAGCGGCTCATGGACGAGCTCGGCTACTTCGAGAAGCCGGAGTACCGGCTCGGCCTGCTGGCCAGCCAGCTGTTCCGGGCGACACGGGTCGTCGTCGACATCGGCAGCCATCTGGGCCTGCGCATCCCCGACGACGCACCGTTGCACTCCGGCGAACAGTGGAGCTACGAGCGTGCCGTCGACTACATGGAACGGATCGGGCTCCAGGCCCGCGACGTGGCGGAGTCGGAGGTGAAGCGCTACCTGGGCTGGCCGGGCCAGGCGATCTCGTACAAGGTGGGGGAGCGGGAGATCCTGGCGATGCGAGAATCCGCACGGCAGAAGCCGGGCTTCGACCTCAAGGAGTTCCACACCCGGATGCTTCGTGCGGGTGCCATCCGGATCGACCATCTCTGGAAGGTGATGTCGTGAAGAAGGCCTTCCGGGTCTCGGAGATCGAGGCCAGGGACACCTACAAGCTGCTCTCAGGCCTGATCGTGCCCCGTCCCATCGGTTGGATCGGAACGATGCGGTCCGACGGGGTGAAGAACCTCGCCCCCTACTCGTTCTTCAACATGATCGCCGACGAGCCGCCGCTGGTGATGTTCGCCGCGGGGAAGCGGAACGGTCAGTTGAAGGACTCGGCCGCCTACGCCATCGAGTCGGGGGAGTTCTCCGTGAACATCGTCTCCGCGGAAGTGGTCGAGGCGATGAATGCCACGTCGAGGAGCTTTCCGCCGGACGTCGACGAGTTCGAGGAGTGCGGGCTCACCGCCTGGTTCGGGACCGAGACCGGGGCCCCGATGGTGGCGGAGGCCCCGGCGAACCTCGAGTGCAAGGTCTACAGCACCGTCGACTTCGAGGGCGACGAGTCGCCGGTCGTGATCTTCGGTGAGGTGGTGGCCATCCACGTCCGGGAGGACGTCCTCGACGGGACGAGGGTTGACCATGCCGCGCTGGACGCGATCGGCCGTCTGGCCGGCGCGGGTTACGCCACGACGCGGGACGGGTTCGACCTGCTCAGGCCGTAGGCCGGTTCGACCCCGGCGGCGACCCGTCCCCCGTCGCTCTGCGATGGGGGACTACCGGCAGCCGTTCTCGACCAGGACGGGGTAGGGGTTGATCACCACCCCATTCAGGTACATGCCGAAGTGGAGGTGCGGGCTGGTGCCGGCGGCGTTGCCGGTGTTGCCCACGTAGCCGATGATGTCGCCGGCGTTCACCCGGCCGCTCTTCCCGAACTTGTCGAGGTGGCTGCCCAGGTAGGTCACGCCGTCGTCGCCGACCAGGTTCACCTGGTTGCCGCCGATCGAGCCCACCACCTGCTTGACGGTGCCGGAGACGGGAGCACGCACCGGCGTCCCCTTCGGGGCGAAAAGGTCGTTCCCCTCGTGGTAGCGCCCGCCGCTGCGGGGGAAGCCCCAGTCGTTGAAGAACGAGGCGCTCTCCAGCGGACACACCCACGCGGACCCGGAGATGATCAGCTTCTGGCCGACCCGGATCAGGTTCGGGTTGGTGATGCCGTTGAGCGACACGATCGCCTCGACCGTCGTCTTGTGCGCCTTGGCGATGTCGGCGAGACGGTCACCGGACTTCACGACATAGGTCACCTGCGCCCCGCCGCCCTTCGGCTCGTAGACCGGGCCGTCGAGGAACAGGCGGGTGCCGGCGTAGATGACGCCGTCGATGATCCCGTTGACCCTGGCGATCTGCTGGGCGCTGACGCCGGGGTACAGCGACGCGATCTTGGCCAGCGACTCGCCCTGCTTGACGACGTGGTACCGATCGGTCCGCTTCGACGAGTCGGTGGTGCCGCCTCCCGTCGGTGCGCTGGCAGGGATCACCAGCTTCTGGCCCGGATAGATCAGGTTGACGTTGCTGATCTTGTTGGCCTGGGCGATGGCGTTGATCGTCGTCTTGTAGATCGCCGCGATCTTGGCGAGGGTCTCGCCGGACTTGACGACGTGGACGACCTCCTTCGGCTGCTCCTGAGCCGGCTGCTCGGTCTCCGTGCCGGGGATGATGAGCACCTGGCCCGGGTAGATCAGGTTCGGGTTGCTGATGTTGTTGACGCGGGCCAGCTCGCTGACCGTGACTCCGTGGTCCTTGGCGATCTTGCCCAGCGTGTCACCACGCTTGACGGTGTAGTCGAGGGAGAAGACCGTGGTGAACAGGACCAGCGTGAGGCCTGCGGCCAGTGCGCGGACGCGGCGGCCCGGTGAACGATGTTCGGGCATGCGCTGGTCGGGCATGAAGTGACTCCTTCAGCCCCTTGACTCCACTCCGCGAAAAGTGAGCCTACCCGGGATTTCCCGGATGTCCAGCAGGGATGCAGGCGTGCGGCCCTATCCGGCAGTGCTCAGGGCGCCGATTCCCTTGCCGCGGGTGGACTTGATCCGGAGCTGGCCGCAGGCGGCGTCGATGTCCTTGCCTCGGGTGTCGCGGACCGTGACGTTGACGCCTTGCTCCCGGAGGAGGCGGGCGAACGACTCGATCCGGGGCTCCGCCGAGGCGCGGTCGGTGGAGAGCGGGGTGGGGTTGAGGGCGATGAGGTTGACGTGGGCCTTGAGGTGGTGGGCGACACCGGCGAGCTTGAACGCCTGGTCGTCGGTGTCGTTGACGCCGTCGATCATCGTCCACTCGATCGAGACCCGGCGCCCCTTCCTCTCGAAGTAGGTCCGGGCGGCGTCGACCAGCTCGTCGATCGGGTAGCGCTTGTTGATCGGGACGAGGCGGCTGCGCAGTTCGTCGTCGGCGGCGTGGAGGCTGACCGCGAGCGACACCGGCCACTTCTCCTCGGTGAGCCTGCGGATCCCCGGGACCACGCCGACCGTGGAGACGGTGATCGACCGGGCGGACATGCCCATCACCTCGATCATCCGGCGGATGGCCTCACGGACCCGGTCGTAGTTCGCCATCGGCTCGCCCATGCCCATGAAGACCACGTTGGTGAGGCGGGTGGGGCTGCCCGGGAGCCCGTGCTTGCGGAGGTAGGCCCGGGCGTAGGCGACCTGGGCGACGATCTCCCCGGCCTGCAGGTGCCGTTCGAACCCGAACTGCCCGGTGGCGCAGAAGGTGCAGCCGAGGGCGCATCCGGCCTGGCTGGAGATGCACAGGGTCACCCGCCGGGGGTATCCCATGAGGACCGCTTCGAAGGCGGCCCCGTCGGGCGCCCGGAAGAGCCACTTCTTCGTGGCGCCCCCGTCGGCCGTCTGCTCCGTCTCGACCTCGAACGGCCACAGCGGCTCGAGACGCTCCCGCAGGTCCTTGGGAAGGTTGGTCATGTCCCCGGCTTGGAGGACCGGGGTCTCGTAGAGCCAGCTGCGCAGCTGGGCCACCCGGTAGGCGGGCCCGTCACCGACCAGCTCGGCGAGATCTTCGGGTGCGTGGAGGTAGGGCAATCAGACCCGTCCGGAAGCCTGCTCGATCCACGATCGGGCCCGTGCGGCGCTGACGCCGGCGGCCTCGGCCACCGCGTCGGGCGAGGCCTGGGCGAGCCGGGACACCGTGGGGATCCCCGCCTCGCTGAGCCTCCTGGCGAACACCGGCCCGATGCCGTCGATCACGTCGACGGGGGCTTCCTCCGCGGGCGCGGGCACCCGGAACGACGGGGGCTGGGGCTCCCGGGAGATGGCCACGGAGATGAAACGGTCGCGCATCGCCCAGATCACCGCCGCGATGCCGGCGATCGCCCCGAAGATCTTGGCCAGGCGCTTCATGTCGACAGGGTACCCCGTACCTCGTATCTCGTACCCGGTCGAGATGTGCCGGGAAATGCCTCTCTGCCGGGTACGGGGACGGGGCACTTGGTACCTTGGGAGTGTGAAAGTCGACTTCTATTTCGCGGGCAAGCCGCCGCAGCACGCCGCCGAGGCTGCCAGGGAGGCGAAGCGTCTCGGGTACTCCGGCTTCTTCACGGCGGAGACCCAGTACGACCCGTTCTTCCCGCTCCTGGTCGCCGGCATGGAGGAGCCCGACCTCGACCTCGGCACCGCCATCGCGGTCGCGTTCCCCAGGTCGCCGATGGTCCTCGCCTACACGGTGTGGGACCTCGCCCGTCTCTCCGGCGGGAAGTTCCTCCTCGGCCTCGGCACGCAGGTGAAGGCGCACATCACCCGGCGCTTCTCCACTCCCTGGGACAGGCCGGTGGCCCGTCTCCGTGACTACATCCTCGCCCTGCGGGCCATCTGGGACGCCTGGCAGAACTCCACCCCCCTTCGATACAAGGGGGAGTTCTACGAGTTCTCGCTGATGACCCCGTTCTTCGATCCGGGTCCGATCCCGACGCCGACCGTCCCCGTCTACATCGCCGGTGTCGGTCCGGGGTTGAGCCGGATGGCCGGCGAGGTGTGCGACGGCTTCCACGTCCACCCGTTCCACACGGTGAAGTACCTCGACCAGGTCGTGCTCCCGGCGATGCGGGAGGGCGCCGAGTCGGCGGGCCGGACGCTGGACGACGTGACCCGGGCGACGACCGTGTTCATCGCCACCGGGCACGACGACGCGGAGGTGGAGCAGGCGATGGCGCCGATCCGCCAGCAGATCGCCTTCTACGCGTCCACCCCGTCGTACCACGGCGTCCTGGAGGCGAGCGGGTTCGACATCGGGGAGCAGCTCCACGCCATGTCCAAGCGCGGTCAGTGGGCCGAGATGGCGGAGCTGATCACCGACGAGATCGTCGCCGAGGTTGGGATCGTCGGCACCATCGACGAGGTGGGGAAGGCGATCAAGGAGCGGTACGGCGACCGCATCCAGCGGGTCGGCTTCTACACGCTGGGCGGGGTGCTGCAGTACGACCCCGACGCCCAGGCCCAGGTCATCGCCGACCTGGCCGACTGATCAGAAGACGATCGCCTCGGTCGTGTCGACCCTCGGGTCGGCCGCGGCCACCCGACCGTCGCCGTCGAGGCCGATCACCGACATCGGCCCCCAGCCACCCTGCGGCCCGTCGACAACCGTGATGTCGTGGCCGCGCCGCCGCAGGTCCTCGACGACGGCAGCGGGCGTGTCCGGCTCGACCTTGATGGTCGAGCCGGTGCCCGGGCCGAAGTCGTCCGTGGACCACCGTGGCATAGCCTGGGCCTCCGCCGGGTCGATCCCGCACCCGATGATCCGGGCGGCCACCTGCCCTTTTTACAATTCTCGGACCCAACGAACCGGCACTAAATCCCGTATGCAGTCTTATGTTTAAAAAAAAA
>QGUS01000361.1 GCA_003242515.1 Actinomycetota bacterium | reverse complement strand
GGGCCTCGTCGGCCGGAAAGTTATCCCCGGGAAAGGCGTGGGCGACGGCAACGCCTCGGCCGGGGCGGTGCTCAACGACCACTGGGAGTCGATGCGGGACTTCGGCTACATCTCCAACCGGGTCTACGACGTCATCGCCTCGGGCGGCATCCCGGTCACCGACACCTTCCCCGAGCTCGAGCGGGAGTTCGGCGATCTCGTCGAGACCTTCACCGACTCCGACACCTTCCGGCGCGCGGCAGCGCGGGCGGTGGCCCGCCGCAGGGAGGATGCCGGCTTCGACCGGGCCCTCCACGTCCTCAACCACCACACGCTCGACGAGCGGGCCGAGCGCATCCTGGAACTGGTGTGGGACTTCATGGGCGTCCCGGCCCCGGCCACGGACGACGACGCCGGGGCGGTGCACATCGCCGTCGCCCGACGCGCCGACGCCGACCCGCTGGCCTGGCCCGACGACCGGCTGAACCGCATCGTCTGCCCCCTCACCTCCGACCTCCCCGAGTCCAGGGTCCGGGTCCACGACGCGGCCCCGGGATCGGCACCGACGGGATCCGCCCTCATCGTCTCGTCGGCCGACCTGGACACACCCGGGATGGACGACCTGATCGCCGCCTACCGGCAGGCCGGACGCCCGGTCTTCCTCGACGCGACCACCCCGCTCGACGGCGACCTCCCCTGGGCCGACCGGGTGTGGACGCCCGATCCCGCCCTGGTCCCGAACGTGGCCTCCGACCGGGTCGAGGTGATCCCGGACGCCCTCGACCCCCGGCTGTGGCGCACCTACCGGCGCCCCTCCAGCCGGACCCCCGGCCCGGTGCGCGTGTTCCTCGACGCCCTGACCCTCGGCACCGACGCCTTCGAAGCGGTGCTCCCGCACCTGGAGGCGTTGCGCTCGAAGGTCGGCGACTCCTTCGTGGTCGTGATGCTCACCCGGGAGGCCCCATCCGGTCTCCCCTGGGTCGAGACGCACCCCATCTCGCCCGACTTCGCCGGTCCGGCACAGACCGCCCGCTGGATCCGGGACAAGGGCCGCCCCTGCGATGCGGCGCTGCTCGTCGACACCGGCCTCCCCGAGCGGCGCATGAAGCTGGCGCGGATGCAGACGGTCGCCATGGAACTGCCCGCCCTCGAGGTCGGGGCGGATGGGGCCTGGATCGCCGAGCTGGAGCGCCTGATCGCCGACCCCGACCACCTCGCCGCCCGGGCGATGGAGGCGCGGAAGGCGGCCGACTCCCTCTGGGAGGGCTTCCGCTGCCGGGAGGCGGGCAGCCTGATGCTCAGGGCCATCCTTGGCAGCTCCTGAAGTCCGGCCGGGCCCTGCCCTACCATCGCCGCCGATGCAGGGGGACGTGAAGGTCTCCGTCGTCATGACGGTGTTCAACGAGGCGGACAACATCGCCGCCCTGATCGATGCCCTGGTGAGCGGCACGCGGAGGCCCGACGAGATCGTCATCGCCGACGGCGGCTCCACCGACGGCACCGTGGAGATCATCGAGCAGAAGATGGCCTCCATCCCCGAGCTCAAGCTCGTGAAGGACGCCGGGGACCGGTCGTCGGGCCGCAACGCCGCCATCGAGGCCGCCTCCTACGACCTCATCGCCGCCACCGACGCCGGCGGCCGCCCCCGTCCCGACTGGCTGGGGCACATGGCCGCCGCCTTCGCCCGCGGCGCCGAATGGATCGGAGGCTTCTACGAGCCGGTGTCCGACCGGGCCATCACCAAGGCCATCGGCCTCACCATGGTCTACGTGCGGGAGGAGGCCGAGCGCCACTTCGTCCCCTCCGCACGGTCGCTGGGGTTCACCAGGCAACTCTGGAAGCAGGTCGGTGGGTTCCCCAGCGGGGTTCAGTTCGCCGAGG
>QGUS01000093.1 GCA_003242515.1 Actinomycetota bacterium | reverse complement strand
CGGCCGAAGTAGTAGCTGACGCTGGCGTTGCCGGACGAGTTGGAGTTGCGGAGGTACACGAACCCGTCGGACTGGCGGTACAGGCCCGGGGTGTCGATGCCGTCGCCGTCCCAGTCACCCATGAGGGCGATGTCACCGGGCCGGCCGTAGACTAAAGTCTCGGCCTGCCCGCCCTGGATGTAGAACCAGGTCGCGGTCGACTGCTGGTGGAGGACCAGTGCGCCGGGGATGGGCCCGTCGACGAACTGGACCCCGGTGACCTCCTTGACCCAGTCGCCCTTCCCGTAGCCCAGGGCGCTCTTGAACTGCGAGGAGGTGAACTCCTTGACCAGCGCCTTGCCCGAGCCGTCCTTGCCGCTCACGATCACCTTCTTCGGGCGGCCCGAGGCGTAGCGCTCCGGGATGTGCACCCGCTCCACGGTCCCGGTCCCGAACCCGAGCTTGGAGGCGAAGGTCGAGGCCGTGTAGGTGACGGTCTCGAACCGGGCCCCCGGGTCGTTCTTGGACTTCAGGTATGGGTACTGCGTCCCGCCCCAGCGGTCGGGGTTGTTCTCGGTGGCCCCGCCGGTGGAGGCGAAGTAGTAGGCCTCGATGGCCCGGGTACTGCCGTGATGGGTGTGCCACATGGCCTTGCCCCTGGTGGAGTTCACGGCCTCGAGCCACTTCGCCCCGTTGACCGGGTCGCCCTCGGTGAGACCCGCCGAGGCGCTGTCCTCGTACCCGCGATAGGCCTGGTCGGCGGTGGTGTTGCGCAGGTGGCAGCCGCAGTCCACCCGGAGGCCGTCCGCGTTCTTGCGCACGGCCCACATCCGGTAGAGGGCGAAGCTGCGGGCGGCGACCGCCTGGGCCTTGAGAGCCTCGGGGTGCCAGGTGTTGGGCACCTCGCCCAGGCCGTACAGGTACTCTTCGAGTTCCATGGCGGCGCGGACGTTGACCAGCCCCGAGGGAGCGGTCATGAACTCGATCTTGCCCCGGGCGTAGAGGTCACGGGCCGAGGCCCAGGTGGGGAAGTAGATCTTGACTCCGGGCTGCGGGTCCCAGGTGACGGTGGCGAACTGGATGCCGTGCTTCCCGGACTCCGGATTGGAGCAGGCGAAACTGGCGACCTCCTCCTCGCCGCTGCCGACGACCTTCTTCAGCACGCAGGCGGTTCCGGTGCGACCCACGATCCAGGTCTCGTTGGCGGCCGCGGTGTGGTTGGTGCAGGAGTCCGGGCGGGGGCCGAAGCAGATGGTGGCCGGGCCGCCCTTGGGCTGGAACCTGACCCAGTTCTGGCCCTGGGCGAGGCCGACCCGCACGGGGTTGCCCCACTGCTTGATGGTCCCGCCCTCCAGGTCTGTCTTGCCGAACTGGACGCCCTCGTAGAAGTGCTTGAGGATGTCCTCGTGCTTCTTGCCCTGGCTGAAGGCCATCGCCTGGGCGCCCCATTGCGGCATGCCGATCCCGTGGCCGTGGCCGCCCCAGGTGACCGAGACGCTGCCGGTGGAGAGGATGGAGAAGGTGTCGGGCGTCTCGAGCTCGTCGGCGACCGTCGCCTGTCCGGGGATGGCGCCGACCGGATCGCCGTAGGCGCTGTCGGGTGACGCCGCTCCGGCCGGGACGGTGAAGGCGAGCACGAGCGTCAGCGCGAAGGCCGCAGAGATTCGGGGGCTAAATCTCTTCATGGTCTCCTCCAACCTTCGGCACGCCTTCCATTCCCCTTTAGGAGTTGTGCCATGCATGCCCCGGCCGGCCCTGCGTGGTGTTGCGCCGTTGCGGCACCTACGATGCCGCGGGTGCTGACCGACGTGCAGAACCTCGCCGACCCGATCCTGATCGTTCTGGGCTGGGCGGCGGGCATCTCCTTCGGCGTCGGCGCCATCTCCCTTCGCCGGATCGTGGGTGCCGGTTTCACCTGGGCGACCGCGGGGTTCGCCGCCGCCGTCGGCCTGGGCGGATTCGCGGCCGACGGGGCCGTGTGGTCGAAGCTCGCCTTGGTCCCCATGGCCCTCGCCCTCGTCTGGGCCCGCAACCGCGTCCTCGCCGGCGTGCTCCTCTTCGCCGCCGGTGCCGGGTACCTCCTCGATGCGGGGCTCCTCGGCGCCTGGCTTCCCGCCCTGAGCCTCACCGCGGCCGTGGGCGGTGTCACCGTGGAGATGGCCCTGGCCCACTGGTACCTTGTGGATCCGCGTCTGCCCCGTTCGGTGCTCCGGGGGCTTGCCGTCTGGGGCATCGTCGGTCTCGCCGCCGACGGCCTGGTGCTCGCCTCCATCGGCGACTTCGAATGGAACGGCCCCACCATCGCCCTGGCCGTCCTCCTCGCGACCTCGATCCTGCTCATGGCCGGAGTCATCGCCGCGCTCCAGTGGCCCCGCTACAGCGGTGTCATGGCGGCCACCGGCCTGTCGTATCTTGCCCTGCTGACCACCTTGGGAGCCGTATTCCTGGGGCGGGCTCTCGTGGCAGGGGTCGGTCCGTTCACCGGTTGAAGGAGATCAGGGACATGGAAGTGAAGGTCGCACCCGCCGATCTGGACCTGTCGGACGCCACGCTGGTCGTGGGCGTACTCGAAGGCCTGCAGCCCGCGCCGGGCTCCGAGGCCGACTTCGCCCACGCCGACCCGGTCCTCATGGAGGCCGCAGGGTTCGAGGGCAAGGCCAAGCAGACGCTGGCCGTGCCGCACCCGGAGGCGAAGACCATGCTGCTCGTCGGCCTCGGGTCCGAGGTCGACTTCGAGTCGGTCCGCGCCGCCGCCGGCAACGCCGTCCGGGCCGCCCGCACCGAGCGGGTCGTGACCAGGCTGGCCGCGATCGGCATCGACGGCGCCAGCCGTGCCGTCACGGAGGGGAGCCTCCTCGGCGGCTACGAGTTCAGGACCTACAAGACCAACGGCCCCAAGGTGAAGGTGACCTTCGTGGAGGTCCCGGACGCCGATGAGGCGGAGCTGGAGGCTGCGGCGCGGGTGTCCCGCTCCGTGATCCAGGCCCGGGACTGGGTGAACACCCCTGCCGTCGACCTGTCACCGTCCCAGCTCGCCGAGCAGATGTCGGCCGTCCTCGGGGACGCCGGCATCGAGGTCGAGGTGTGGGACGAGGACCGGATCGCCGAGGAGAAGCTGGGTGCCCTGCTGGGCGTGGCGGCCGGCTCGGCCCGGCCGCCGCGGCTGGTCAAGGCCACCTACCGGCCCGAGGGGGCGAAGAAGCACGTCGCGCTCGTCGGCAAGGGGATCACGTTCGACTCGGGCGGCCTCTCCATCAAGTCCGCCAACTTCATGGAGGACATGAAGGTCGACATGAGCGGCGCGGCGATCGTGGTCGCCGCCGCGGAGGCCATCGCCTCCCTGGGGATCCCGGTTGCGGTGACCGTCGTCGCCCCGCTCACCGACAACGCCGTCGGTGGCAACGCCACCCGTCCCGGTGACGTCCTCCGGCCGGTGAAGGGGCCGACGATCGAGGTCCTCAACACCGACGCCGAGGGCCGTCTCATCCTCGCCGACGGGCTCGGGGTCGCCTCCATGGAGGACCCGGATCTGATGATCGACGTGGCCACCCTGACCGGGGCGATGCACGTCGCGCTCGGCGACCGGGTGGCCGGGTACTTCGCCTCCGACCCGGAGGCCGGCGAGCTGATCCGCACCGCCTCTTCCCGGGCGGGGGAGCCCTTCTGGGAGATGCCGCTGGTGCACGAGTACCGGAAGTCGCTGGACTCGAACGTGGCTGACATCAAGAACGTCTCGGGCGGCCGCTACGGCGGGGCCATCACGGCGGCGCTGTTCCTCCACGAGTACGCCGACGGGCGCCCGTGGGTCCACATGGACATCGCCGGCCCCGCGTTCTCCAAGGAGACCTACGGCGACGTGGTCAAGGGCGGCACCGGCGTCGGGGTTCGCACCCTGGTCGAGGTGGCGCGTACCCTGGCCGGGGAATGAGCGACGAGACGCAGGTCACGGTCCGGGACGTCCCCGAGGAGAGCGTTTTCGTCATCGAGGTGGACGGTCGCCGTGCCGGGCGCGTCGACTACCGGATCGACGGCGACCGCATGGTGTTCACCCACACCGAGGTGTCCGAGGAGTTCTCCGGTCGGGGCCTGGCCGGGAAGCTGGCGAAGCACGCCCTCGACGACGCAGTGGAGCGGGGTCTCGTGATCGTCCCCAGGTGCCCCTTCATCGCCGCCTACGCCAAGCGGCACGAGGAGTACGAGGGGTTCCTCGAGGAGGCCTGACCGGCCGCTCCGGATTCGCCATCTTGACCGGCGCCCTTCCCTAGCATCGGGGCGTCGTGCGCACGAGGTTCGTCATCTCGGTCGGCGTGACCGACCTCATCGCCTTTGCCCTGGCGGTGCTGGCCGCGTCGCAGGTCGAGTTCGGCCATCCCTTCCCGTGGGAGGTGGTCGACGCGTGGCCTCTGCTCGGCCTGATGACCCTCTCCATGGTGCTCATGTCCGTCCTCACCGGATGGATGTCCGGCCCCGGGGTGCCCCGGCCCACCTACGGGCGCATGGCGGTCATCGCCGTGGGCACCTGGCTCATGACCTCGGCGCTGATCGTCGCCCTCCGCGTCGAGTACTTCTCCCGCCCGCTGATCGGCCTCTCCCTCCTCTTCTGGCTGGTCCCGGCCACCCTGCACCGCATCGTCCGACGGCGACGACCCTGGACGGAGCGGATCGCCGTCATCACCCGGGAGAAGCAACTGGCCGACGAGCTGCTCGAGTCTCCGCACGCCGAGGTGATCTGGGTGATCCCCCCTGACTTCGTCGGCGACCTCGAGCTCCCGGAGCGGGACGTCACCATCGCCGTCGACATGGGGAGCGTCCTGTCCGAGCGGATGGCCCAGTTCGTGTCCTCCTGCGATGTCGCGGGCTATCGGATCCGGGCGTTCTCCTCGATCTACGAGGAGCACACTGGACGGGTGCCGCTCGTCCACGTCGCCGAGGGCTGGGAGATCTCGCTCCCGCTGCTGGAAGTGGCCCGATGGCTGCCGGGAAAGCGGCTGGCCGACATAGTCTTCACCGTCCTCACCTCCCCCATCTGGATCCCGGTGGCCCTGCTGGTGGCGCTCTATGTCAGGATCGCCGACCCCTCGGGCCCGGTGCTCTTCAAGCAGGAGCGCGTCGGTCTCGAGGGCCAGACCTTCACCATGTACAAGTTCCGGACGATGCGGCCGGACGCCGAGGACAACGGGCCCAGCTTCGCCCGCCCCGACGACCCGAGGCTGATCCGGGGCGGTGCTTTCCTCCGGAAGTCCCGTCTCGACGAGCTCCCCCAGCTCATCAACGTCCTCAAGGGGGACATGTCGCTGGTCGGTCCCCGGGCCGAGCAGGTCCCGTTCGCCCGCGAGTTCCGCAAGCAGATCCCCTTCTACGACCACCGGCACCTGGTGCGTCCCGGGATCACGGGTTGGGCTCAGGTCAACTACGGATACGCCGATGATGAGGCGGACACCGTGGAGAAGCTGACCTACGACCTCTACTACATCAAGCACATGTCGCCGGTCCTCGACATGAAGGTCCTCTGGAAGAGCATCTGGACCGTCCTCACCGGCGCGGGCGCCCAATGACCGAGCCGGCCACCGCCTCCCTCCCCAGGGGGTTCCGCGCCCCGGGCACCACCGTCATGGTCCTCGGCTCCCTGGTCGGGGCCGTCGGGGCGTTCGGATTCCAGTGGTACGGGGCCCGGGTGTTCGACCGCGAGACCTATGGCCCGATCGGGGCCCTGTGGACCTCCTTCTTCATCCTGGTGACGGTGCTGTTGGTCCCCGTGGAGCAGTACGTGACCCGGGAGGTGGCGCGGGGGAGGAAGTCCCTCCCGCAACACCTGAAGGTTGCGGCCGGCATGGCCGGCCTCTGCGCCGTGCTGGGCGCCGGATTCGTGACAGTCACGCTCGACGCCTCGTTCGCCGGCGACCCCGTCTACATCCTCCAGATCGTCCTGCTCTCGGCCGGTTACGGGCTGCTGTTCGTCGGCAAGGGGATACTCGCAGGCGCCCGGCGGTTCCAGGAGGTGGGCTGGATGCTCATGGTCGAGTCGCTGGTGCGCCTCGCCGCCGCGGTCGGGTTCGTCGCCCTGGCCCGGACGCCCGCCTCGATGGGGTGGGGGATGGTGGTCGGCGGCTTCTCGGTGCTGGCGCTCGCGTGGTGGCGCCGCGACACGGGGGACCCCGGGGTCGAGGCGACCCCGCCCGCCCGCTTCCTCCGGGGCTACGTGGGAGGCTCAGCTCCCGCCCAGGTCCTCCTGGCTGCGGCCCCGCTCGCGGTGCTTGCCCTCGGCGGCGACTCCGGGTTGCTCTCGGT
Source organism: Actinomycetota bacterium (assembly GCA_003242515.1). GTDB lineage: Bacteria > Actinomycetota > Acidimicrobiia > Spongiisociales > ZC4RG35 > ZC4RG35. The sequence goes on along the minus strand of QGUS01000093.1, from coordinate 470 downwards.
CCTCTTCGTCACCTTCACGCTCTACCGGGCGCCGATCACGCTCGTGTTCTCCCTCCAGGGGCGGCTGCTCCCGTACCTCACCGGGATGTCCACCGCAGGCGAGCACCATGGACTGGCGAGGATCGTCCGCAGGGTGATGACGGCCGGGGTGGTGCTGACCGCCCTCGGCGGGCTGGTCGGGTGGGTGGTCGGACCCGAGGTCGTCTCGCTGCTCTACCCGGACGAGTACGCCCCGGCCCGGCTCGTGGCCGCCCTGGTGGCCGCCGGGGTCACCGCGGCTGCCACGGCCCAGATCGCATCACAGGTGCTGGTCGCCGAGGGGCGCACCAAGCGTCTCGGCTACGCCTGGACGACGGGTCTCGCCGCCGCCGTGGTGGTGGCGGTCCTCGCTTCGGGCACGCCCGCCGGGAGGGTGGCCACCGGGTTCGCATCCGGCGAGGTGGTGGCGCTGGCGATGATGGGCGTCCTGG
>QGUS01000360.1 GCA_003242515.1 Actinomycetota bacterium | reverse complement strand
GGTGGTCGGAGATGTGTAGAAGGGGCAGTCCCAAGAAGAGATCGAGGGGACGATCACCTTCGGCGTTGGGAAGGTGAACATCGACCCCGACACGCAGTACGCGTTCACCCGCCCGATCGTCGACCACATGATGACCAACTACGCCGGCGTCCTTAAGGTCGACGGGGAGGTGGGCGACAAGAAGGCGTACGACCCCCGCTCCTACATGAAGAAGGCGGAGAAGGGGATGGCCGCCCGGGTCGTCGAGGCGTGCCAGTCCCTCGGCTCGGCGGGCAGGAAGCTGGGCTGAGGCCAGGACACAACCAGAAGAACAGGCAGTCGATGGAAGCACGACATCAGACCTGGGCGACGAGCGACCGGTTTGTCCCCAGGACCTTCATCCGACCGTTCGTCAAGTTCAGCCAGCTCGAGGCGTCGTCCGGGATCGCCATCCTCGTCGCGGCCCTGATCGCGCTGATCATCGCCAACAGCCCCTGGAGCGAGACCTACTTTTCGGTCCTGGAGGAGCACCTCCACATCACCTTCTTCGGGTGGGAGTTCGAGATCAGCGTCCTCCACTTCATCAACGACGCCCTGATGACCCTGTTCTTCTTCGTCGTCGGGCTCGAGATCAAGCGGGAGGCAGTGCTCGGCGACCTGCGCGACCCGAAGGCGGCGGCGCTGCCGGTGATCGCAGCGCTTGGCGGGATGATCGTCCCCGCGGTCATCTACACGCTCTTCAACGGCGGCACCGACGCGGCCAGCGGCTGGGGGATCCCGATGGCCACGGACATCGCCTTCGCGGTGGGGGTGGTCACGCTCCTCGGCAAGCGGGTGCCGGCGGCAGCGAAGCTGTTCCTGCTCGCCGTCGCAGTGGCGGACGACATCGGCGCCATCGCCGTGATCGCGATCTTCTACACCGGTGACGTCCGGTTCAACTACCTGATCGGGGCGCTGATCGGCCTCTTCCTGGTGTGGCTGGCGGGACGGGCCCACATCCGCTCCATGGCCTTCTACGTCCCCGTGGCGGTGGTGATCTGGTACTTCGCCTACCGGTCCGGGGTCCACGCCACCCTCACCGGCGTCGCCCTCGGCTTCCTCACGCCGGCCCGCCCGTACTACCGGCCGAAGGAGTTCGACCGGAGGGCCCGGGCGATCCTCGACCAGTTCAGGGTCGACGACGAGACCAGCGAGGAGGAGGCCATCGAGCACGCCGAGCACGAGATCCGGCTGCTCAGCGAGATCTCCCGCGAGACGATCGCCCCGCTCAACCGTCTCGAGCACCGGCTCGCGCCGTGGAGCTCGTTCCTCGTGGTGCCCCTGTTCGCCCTGGCCAACGCCGGCGTCGACTTCCGGGGCGTGAACGTCCTGGACTCGTTCACCTCGAAGGTGGCCCTGGGCGTGGCGATCGGCCTCCTCGTCGGCAAGACGATCGGCATCTCGCTGTTCTCGTGGCTGGCCGTCAGGATCGGCCTCGGCCGCCTGCCGGGCGAGGTGAGCTGGAGGCACATCGTCGGCCTTGCCGCCGTCGGCGGCATCGGCTTCACGGTGGCGCTTTTCGTCACCGGTCTGGCCTTCGACGACCCCGCCACCACCGACCTGGCCAAGACCGGCATCTTCGCCGGCTCGCTGGTCGCCGGGGTGCTCGGGGCTATGGTCCTCCGTATGGCAGGAGGGAAGACCGAGAGTTGAGCCGGCCACCGGAGCGGATCACCTGCGTCGAGTGCCTCGGGGAGGCCCGTCTGATGACGGTCTTTCCGGAGGACGAGGAGGTACCGCCCGGCACGCGGCTCGTCTACTACTGCCCGGACTGCTAGGGCGGCTTGGACATGGTCGGGGAGGGGGGGGGACCGCGGGGCCGGGGCGGGGGGGAACAACCCCAG
>QGUS01000359.1 GCA_003242515.1 Actinomycetota bacterium | reverse complement strand
TCGGGGTGACCCCGTCGTTGGCGACCGTGGCAGCGACCATCGCCATGTGCAACGGCGTGGCGCGCACGTCGCGTTCCCCGATGCCGCTCTGGCCTAGGGCGGCGGCGTCCAGGGAGAGGTCCTCGGTGCGGAAGACGGCGGCCGGGATCTGCCACGGGAAGTCGAGGACCCGGTTCCAGCCCATTCCGTCCGCGGTGAGCCCGATGGTGGGTGCCCCGACCTGGATGGCGAGGTCGGCGAAGACCGTGTTGCAGCTGCGGATGAACGCCCGGTCGAGCCTCACGGTGTTCCCGTCGCCGCAGGCCCTCCCGTCGAAGTTGGAGATCGTGGCCGTCGATCCGGGGAGCTGGAACGCCAGCGGGTCGGCGAAGAGGGTGGACGCGGCGGCGACCTCGGTGTCGATGGCGGCCGCGGCCACCACGACCTTGAAGGTCGACCCGGGCGCGTAGAGCTCCCTGGTGGCCCGGTCGTTGAGCGGGCGGTTCGGGTCGGCGAGCAGCCGCTCCCAGTTCGTGGATGCCTCGTCGCCGGCGAGCAGCGCCGGGTCGAAGGACGGGTTGGAGTAGGAGGCGAGGACTGCCCCGGTCTTCGGGTCCATCACGACGACCGCACCGGTCAGGTCGCCGAGGGCCTCGGCCGCGGCCCGCTGGATCCGGGCGTCCAGCGTCAGCTCCAGGTTCCTCGGGGCCAGGTCCGCCCCGAAGATCACGGCGATGATGTCGCTGATGGTCAGGTCGCGGCGGGAGCGGAGCTGCTGGGAGTAGGAGGCCTCGAGGCCGGACTGGCCGACCAGGTACGAGGAGTACCCCACCACGTGGGCGAAGGTCGGCCCCTCGGGGTACTCCCGGAGGAAGTCGCGGCTGTTCTCCTCCTGGACCGACCGGGCGACGACGGTCCCGTCGACGGTGACCATGATGCCCCGCTCTTTGCCCCGTAGCGTCAGGGCGGGGCGGGGGTTGCGGGCGTCCAGCTTCAGCTCGTCCGCCCGGATCACCTGGACCCAGGTGACGCCGAGCAGCAGCGCCATGAACGCGGCGTAGATGCCGATGGCGAGGCGCCGGATCGGCCCGTTCACTGCGCCTCCTCGTGGCTGATCCGGAGCAGCAGGGCGACCAGCAAGAGGTTGCCGACGAAGGCGGAGCCGCCGTATGACATAAACGGCAGGGTGATCCCGGTGAGCGGCGCGAGCCGGAGCACGCCGCCGACGATCAGGAAGACCTGGACGCCGAGGGTGAGGGTGAGCCCGGCCGCCAGCAGCTTCCGGAAGGTGTCACGGCTCCGGAACGAGATGCCGAGACCCACCGAGACGAAGAGGGCGTAGAGGGCGAGGACTAGCACCGACCCGGCGAAGCCGAGTTCCTCCCCGACCGCGGCGAAGACGAAGTCGGTGGAGGCGTTCGGGATGAGGTCGGGCCGCCCCAGTCCGGGGCCTGCCCCGGCGAGGCTCCCCGAAGCCATCGCGAACGCCCCCTGGGCGATCTGGTAGCCCTCGTCCGCGTAGTGCTCGAAGGGCCACAGCCAGGCGATCACCCGTCGCCGGACGTGGCTGAACGCCGAGTAGGCCGAGAACCCGGCGATCAGCGTCAGCAGGCCGCCGGTGACCAGGTAGCCGGAGGCGCCGGTGGCGGCGTAGAGCAGCAGCACGAACCCGGCGAAGAGGAGGATCGATGCTCCGAGGTCCCGCTGCCAGATCAGGATGACGACGCTGGCGCCCCATGCGGCGAGCAGCGGCACCAGCTGCCTGGGCTCCGGGAAGCTGAATGGCCCCACCTTCCGGTGGACTTCCGGCAGCGCTCGCTGATGGTCGGCCAGGTAGGGGGGAAAAAAGGGAACCGGCCGGGGCTGCCCAAGCCCCGGGGGTTGAA
>QGUS01000358.1 GCA_003242515.1 Actinomycetota bacterium | reverse complement strand
GTCCGCGACCCAGTCGCCGTCGTCGGTGAAGACGCGGACCCCGGCCGCCCACAGCGCCTCGAGGTCGACCGGTACCTTCCCCTCGCGGCCCAGGGTGAGCGCCGAGGCGGGGGCGACCAGCGCCCCGGACACCCCGGCCGCCCGGGAGCGGACGTCCTCCACGGCCCCCACGGAGTCGGTGGCCGGCACCGTGTTGGGCATCGCCACCACCGCCGTGAACCCGCCCGCGGCCGCCGCGGCGGTCCCGCTTCGGAGGTCCTCCTTCCAGGTCTGGCCGGGATCCCGGAGGTGGGTGTGCAGGTCGACGAACCCCGGTCCCACCAGGGTCCCGGTCACGTCGATCACCCGTTCCGCCTTCCCCGGTGCCGTGCCCACGGCGACGACCGTGTCGCCCTCGACCCAGACGTCGGCCCGCACCGGACCGTGCGGCCCCCAGACCGTTCCGCCGACCAGCCCGATCACCAGTCCACCCCCGCCACGGCCTCGAGGGCGGCCATCCGGGCCGGGACGCCGTTGGCCACCTGCCGGAGGATCAGCGAACGCGGGCCGTCTGCCACCTCAGGGGCGATCTCCACGCCCCGGTTGATCGGACCGGGGTGCATCACGACCGCGTCGGGCTTCATCAGGGCGGACCGCGCCGGATCGAGCTGGTAGCGCCGCTCGTAGCCCTCCGTCGCCTCGGCACCCCGCTCCTTCTGGATCCGCAGCAGATACACGACGTCGGCCTCCCCCACCGCGGAGTCGAGGTCGCCGGTGGTCTCCAGGTCGGTCTCGGGGAGCATGGCGTCCGGCCCGACCAGGACCACCCGGGCGCCGAGTGCCGGCAGGGCCTGGGTGAGGCTCCCCGCCACCCGGCTGTGCACGATGTCGCCGACGATCGCCACGGTGAGGCCGGAGACCGAACCGAATCGCTCCTCCAGGGTCAGGCAGTCGGCCAGGGCCTGGGTCGGGTGCTGTCCCGTCCCGTCGCCGGCGTTGACCACCGGCCGCCCGGTCCAGGCGTGGGCCCGGGCGGGGGCCCCGACCTCGGAGTGACGCACCACGAGGACCCCGGCGCCGAGGGCGGCCACCGTCTCCACGGTGTCACGGAAGGTCTCGCCCTTGAGCAGCGAGGAACGCCCGGGGTCGAGGGCGGTGACCATGGCCCCCAGCCGCTTGGCGGCGACGTCGAACGACATCCGGGTGCGGGTGGAGGGCTCGAAGAACAGCAGGCCGACAACGGTCCCCTCCAGCGTCCGCCGGGGGGTGTCGCCGGATGCCAGGGCGCGGGAGTGCTCCTTCGCCCGGTCGAGCAGGCGCCGCAGGCCGTCGGCGCCCAGGGAGGCGATGTCGACCAGCGCCTTCATCCGGCCACCTTCTCGATCCACACCCCGGCGTCGCCGTCGACCTCGGCGATCCGGACCCGCACCCGTTCGGCCCGCGAGGTGGGGAGGTTCTTCCCGACGTAGTCGGCCCGGATCGGGAGCTCCCGGTGGCCACGGTCGACAAGGACCGCTAGCTCGATCGTCGCGGCGCGCCCCGCGTCGGAGATGGCGTCCATTGCAGCACGCACGGTGCGGCCGGTGTAGAGGACGTCGTCGACCACGACCACGTGGCGGCCGGTCACGGGGACCTCGCCGACGATGGCCTGCCCGTGACCGCCCTCGCGCTCCCGGTCGTCCCGGTACGAGGTGACGTCGATCTCGCCGATGGGGACGGCCTGGCCCTCGATCTCCTCGATCACCGCGGCGAGGGCACGGGCGAGGTGCGCGCCGCGCGTGCGAATGCCGAGGATGACGAGGTCGGTGGCGCCGCGATGCCGCTCGAGGATCTCGTGAGCGATGCGCCGGATGACGCGTCTGCAGTCGTCTGCGTCTAGGACCCGTGTGGACACA
>QGUS01000092.1 GCA_003242515.1 Actinomycetota bacterium | reverse complement strand
TTTTTGGTGGGCGGGTCAGGTTTGTATAAGAGACGCCAACGCCCCCCCCCCGGGTCCTCGCCCCGGGGGGGTGGAGCTCGGTGGGCGCTTCCCCGCCACCATCGAGCTGATCATCCCCGCATCGATCGTCGCCATCGTCGGCGGCATCTTCTCCGGCACCCTCGCCGGCGCGCGGCGCAAGTCCGCCACCGACTACGGCCTGCGGATGTTCAGCGTCGCCATCTACGCCATGCCCGTCTTCTGGCTCGGGCTGATCCTGCAGCTCGTCTTCGCGGTCCAGCTGGGATGGTTCCCGGTGGCCGGCCGGATCGACCCGGTCGTCTCCGGCTCGCTGGAACGCATCACCAACCTACTGGTGGTCGACTCGATCCTCACCGGCAACTGGGATGCCCTGAGCAGCGCCCTCCGCCACATGGTGCTGCCCGCCTTCACCCTCGGGCTCATCCTGCTGGGCGTCTTCCTTCGTCTCACCCGGGTCAACGTCATCGAGACCCTGGAGGAGGACTACATCGCCGCCGCCCGGGCGCGCGGCATCAAGGAGCGCACCATCGTCTACGGCCACGCGCTCCGCAACGCGATGATCCCCGTCATCACCTTCATCGGCCTCCAGGTGGCCATCCTCTTGGCGGGCGCCGTCCTCACCGAGACGGTGTTCTCCTGGCCCGGCGTCGGCCGCTACCTGGTGGAGCGGATCAGCCTCCGTGACTACACCGCCGTCCAGGGCGTGGTGGCAGTGTTCGCACTCTTCGTGTCGATGATCTCGCTGCTCGTCGACGTGATCTACTCGATGGTCGACCCGAGGGTCAGGTACTGATGGAAGCCGAGCGACAGATCCAGGAAGCACCCGAGCCGCTCCAGGAGTGGGAACAGGAGCTGGCGCGCGTCGGCTGGGTCCGCCGGGCCCTCATGGCGCGCCGCTGGTACGGCCCCGACTGGTGGTTCGTCCTCATCGGCGGCGTGATCGTCGTGTTCCTCATGCTCGTGGCCATCTTCCCGCAGTGGTTCGCCCCGTACGACCCGAACGCCAACGTCGGGCCCCGCAACCTGGCGCCGGGGGAGAAGCCGGCCGTTGAGGTGCTCGTCTCCCGCTCCGACTCGGGCGTGGAGAGCCTGCGCGACCTGGCCACGGGCCAACGCGAGGCCTTCGGCGTCGTCGTCGGGACCCCGTCCAGCGAGATCGCCCGCTCCGCCGCCGAGGAGGTCTCGGACGAGGTCGGCACCCGCATCCGGCTCCGCATCGTCCGCTTCGACACCCTCGAGGCGATGGTCGAGGCCATCGCGGACGGATCGGTCCGTGCCGGCGCCGCCTCCAACGTCGCCCTCGAGGAGGTCCTCGGTGACCACCCGGACGTCGTGATCCAGGGGACCCTGGAGGGTGCCGAGGCCACCGCCGCCACCAGCTTCATCCTCGGCACCAACCAGCTCGGGCAGGACGTGTTGAGCCGCCTCATCTGGGGCACCCGGGTGGCGTTCCTGGTCGGCTTCGCCGCCGCCACCTTCGCCCTCCTGATCGGGCTCCCCCTCGGCCTGATCTCGGGCTTCACCGGCGGGAAGATCGACCGTGTGATCTCCCTGGTCATGGACAGCATCTACTCGTTCCCCGGCCTGGTGCTCGCCATCGCCATCGCCGCCGTGCTGGGGGCAAGCGTCTTCAACGTGGTCGTGGCGATCGCCGTCGTCTACATCCCGACCTACTACCGGATCGTCCGCGGCCAGACGCTCGCCATCAAGGAGGCGGTGTACGTGGAGGCGGCCCGCTCGATCGGCGCCAGGGCCGGCGAGATCCTGCGCCGCTACATCTTCCCGAACGTGATCCCCTCGGTGGCGATCATCTTCTCGGTCAACGTCGCCGACGCCATCCTCACCGGCGCCGGTCTGTCGTTCCTCGGCCTGGGCCTGCCCCCGGACGTGCCCGACTGGGGCATCGACCTGGCCCGTGGCCAGGCCGCCATCCAGACCTCCTGGTGGCTGGTCACGTTCCCCGGCCTGGCCGTCATGTTCGTGGTCCTCACCCTGACCATGCTCGGCGAGGGCCTCGTCGAGATCATCAACCCGAGGCTGCGCGACCGATGAGCGAAGTCGTCTACTCCATCCGCGACCTGGTCGTCGAGTACCAGACCCGAGCCGGCTCCATGCGGGCCGTCGACGGCGTCTCCCTGGACATCCGCCGGGGCGAGATCCTGGGCCTGGTCGGGGAGTCGGGCTGTGGCAAGTCCACCCTGGGCAAGGCGATGATGCGGATGCTCTCCCGGAACGCCCGCATCGCCAAGGGCGAGCTGATCTTCGACGGCCGGGACCTGGTGAAGGCCTCCGACGAGGAGATGCGCCAGATCCGCGGCGGGCGCATCGGGATGGTCTTCCAGGACCCGATGACCTCGCTCAACCCGACCCAGCGGATCATCGACCACATCACCGAGACCATCCAGACCCACCGTCCCGACGCCACCGACGAGGAGGCCCGCGAGCGCGCCGCCTTCTTGGTGGAGCGACTCGGCATCCGCAAGGATCGTCTCGACGACTACCCGCACCAGCTGTCGGGCGGCATGCGCCAGCGCGTCATGATCGCCCTGGCCCTGGCCCTCGACTGCGACCTGGTGATCGCCGACGAGCCGACCACCTCGCTGGACGTGATCGTGGAGGCGAAGTTCCTCGACCTGCTCAAGGAGCTGAGGGACGAGTTCAACCTCACGATCATGATGATCACCCACAACATCGGGGTGGTCGCCGAGGTCGCCGACCGTGTGGCCGTGATGTACGCCGGCGAGATGGTCGAGGTCGGCGACGTCTACTCGGTCTTCGAGAAGCCCTCGCACCCGTACACCGAGGGCCTGCTCAAGTCGGTGCCCAACATCGCCATCGACGACGAGGAGCTGTATCAGATGGCCGGAGGGCCGCCCAACCTGATGCACCCCCCCACGGGCTGCCGCTTCAACCCCCGCTGCCCGTACGCCATGGACATCTGCTCCCGCGAGGTGCCGCCGCGCTTCGAGGCGCATGGCGACGGCGGCTTCGCCGCCTGCTGGCTGCGGGATCCGGTGAGGAAGGAGGCCAGGGATGCCTGAGGTCAACGAGCGGCCGCTGGTCCAGGCCATCGGGCTGACCAAGCACTTCCCGGTCCGGGGCGGGCTGCTCTCGTCGCTGCTGCGCCGCGAGGAGCAGGTCGCCCGGGCGGTCGACGGGGTTAGCTTCGACATCCGCCGGGGCAGCGTCTTCGGGCTCGTCGGCGAGTCCGGGTCGGGCAAGTCGACCACCGCGCGCCTCGTGCTGCGTCTCATCGAGCCGACCGCCGGCCAGGTGATCTTCGACGGCGTCGACATGGGGACCCTCAAGCCGGCGGCGATGCGCAGCCTGCGCAGCCGCATGCAGATCGTCTTCCAGGACCCGATGGCCTCGCTCAACCCGCGCATGACCATCGGCGCCGCCATCGAGCACCCCGCCCGGATCCACATGCCGGACCTGACGCCGAAGCAGCGGCGGGAGCGGGTCATCGAGATGCTGGAGGCCGTCCAGCTCAGTCCGGGGCGGCAGTACTACGACAAGTACCCGCACCAGATCTCCGGAGGCCAGCGGCAGCGCGTGGTCATCGCCCGGGCCCTGGTCACCAACCCGGACCTGATCGTGGCCGACGAGCCGGTGGCCATGGCGGACGTGTCGGTGCGGGCCCTGCTGCTCGAGTTGATGATGAAGCTCAAGGAGCAGTTCGACCTCACCTACCTGTTCATCACCCACGACCTCGCCACGGCGAAGTACGTCTGCGACGACATCGCCATCATGTACCTCGGCAAGATCGTGGAGCAGGGGCCGCTGCGCTCCGTGTTCCGGGAGCCGAGCCACCCGTACACCCGGGCCCTCCTCGACGCCGTCCCGGTGCCGGACCCGAAGCACCGTCGCAACCGGCCGATGCCGGCGGGCGAGATCCCCTCGGCCCTCAACCCGCCTTCGGGATGCCGGTTCCATCCCCGTTGCCCGATCGCGGCCACCGAGGTCTGCCCGCTCGTCGACCCGGAGCTCCGGCCCGTCGAGGGGCGGCCGGAGCACCTGGCGGCCTGCCACCTCCGCACCGGCGCCTACCAGCACCTCGACCCCGAGCGCTGAACCGGATGCGGGCCCACCCCGGCCCGGCCCTACCGGGTGCCGGGCCTATGCTCCCGCTCATGCCCAAGATCCTCCGTTGGGGTGGCGCCCTCCTGTTCGCACTCGCCCTGGCTGCGTGCGGCGGCGATGACGGGGTCACCGAGGTCGTGATGATGGACAACACCTTCAACCCCTCGGTCGTGCACGTCGAGGTGGGAGGGACGGTCCGGTTCGTGAACCACGGGCGCGTCCCGCACGACGCCATCGACACCGGTGGCGCCTGGAGCATCGACCTGATCCAGCCGGACGAGTCCGCCGAGGTGACCTTCAACTCCGAGGGCACCTACGACTTCTTCTGCTCGCTCCACTCCACGGAGGACGCCGACGGCAAACGGCAGGGCATGGTCGGCACGGTGGTGGTCGGCGACGCCGCAACCGGCCAGCCGGAGGCCGCTTTAGAGACGCCGGCCGAGGGCGACTGGTCCGGGACCATCCGGCACGTGCCCGACGACTACCCGACCATCCAGTCGGCGGTGGACGCGGCCGAGCCGGGCGACCTGATCCTCATCCAGCCCGGCGTCTACAAGGAGTCGGTCTCGGTCACCACGCCGCGTCTGGTCATCCGCGGCGTCGACCGCAACACGGTGATCATCGACGGCGAGTACACCAGGGAGAACGGGTTCCTCGTCACCGCCGACGGCGTCGCCATCGAGAACATGACCGCCATCGGCTTCACCGGCAACAACTTCTTCTGGAACGGGGTCACCGGCTACCGGGGCTCCTACCTGACCAGCATCGACGGGTGGATCTACGGCATCTACGCGTTCGACTCGACGGACGGGTTGTTCGAGCACTCGTATGCGTCCGGGTCGTGGGACGCCGGCTTCTACATCGGCCAGTGCGACCCCTGCAACGCCATGGTCACCGACGTGCTCGCCGAGTACAACGGCCTCGGCTACTCGGGCACCAACTCGTCGGGCAACATCTACATCGTCAACTCGGAGTGGCGGCACAACATCGCCGGGATCGTCCCCAACACGCTCGACTCCGAGGCGCTGCCCCCGGTGAGCCGGGTCACCGTGGCCGGCAACTACGCCCATCACAACGGCGAGAAGGAGAAGGCCCCGACCGGGACCCTCGAGTGGGCCTCCTATGGAAACGGCATCGTCCTCGCCGGCGCCCGGGACTCCCTCGTCTACAACAACCTCCTGGTCAACAACCCCAACGCCGGTATCCAGATCGTGTCGATGCTGGACAAGAATCTGTGGCCGTCCGGCGGGAACATCATCCGTGACAACGTGATCCTCGGGTCCGGCCGGGCCGACCTCATGCTCGGCGGGCCGGTCGAGCAGGGGAGCTGCTTCGAGGGCAACGAGTTCGAGTCCAGCCTCCCCTGGAACATCGAGGTCTTCCACTCCTGCGACGGGATCAGGCTGCCGCTCGTCGCCGGCATGGCCACCTCGCACGACCCGCTGGGCCGCATTGCCCAGGCCAAGCACGGCCAGGTGCCGAAGCTGGCGCACGGCGAGGCGCCCAAGCCCGACCTGAGCTTCCCGAACCTCCCCGGCGGCGCCGACGCCCCGGTCCGCCCGGCCGTGGACGTGTTCGCCTCGATCGACCAGTCCCGGTTCGTCTTCGAGACGCCCCAGCTGCCCAACGGCACCGAGATCGCCGGGCGGCGCCCGACCTTCCTCGGGGTCGGGCTGGACGGCGGCTTCTGGCCGGTGTGGTTCGGCTTCATCGTCTGGCTGATCCCGCTGGCGGTCTACGTCCTGGGCGGCGTCTGGGGCCTGATCAACCTGTGGGGCTCGGACCGCGGGATCGTGGCGAAGGTGATCTGGACGCTGGTGCTGGTGCTCCTGCCGTTCTTCGGTGCCCTCGCCTACGTGATCGCCGGCAACAAGAACACCACCGCCGGCCGCCGCATGGCGTACGGATTCGGCGGTCTCGGCGTCTGGCTGGTGGTCGTCGTCGCCTCGCTCCTCATCGGCAAGATCCTGTGACCGAGAAGAAGATCACCCGGCGGGAGGCCCTCAAGCGCATCGGCGGCGTCACCCTCTTCGGCGCCGGCGTCGCAGGAGGGGCACTCGGCGGGCAGGTCTTCGGTGCGGCCCCGGCGTCGGCGGGGGAGCCGGGCCACGACCACTCCGACGGCTACGGGGCCGCGGACCCGTCGGAGCGACGCCTCTCCGGCGACCTCCCGGCGGGCTCGGAGATCAACCCCTACGGGGGCGACTACTCGCCGCCCGACTGGATGGACGGGTCGGAGCTGGACGGTGTCACCACGCCGCCCCCGCCGTCCCGACAGGCGGTCCGGGAGATCGAGATCGCCGTGGTGGAGAAGCAGATCCAGGTGTCACGCGCCTATACGGTCGACGCCTGGACCTACAACGGCACCGCCCCCGGGCCGACGCTCCGGGCCACCGAGGGAGAGCTGCTGCGCATCCGCTTCCGCAACCTCACCGGCCACGACCACAACCTCCACTTCCACGGCCGCCACTCGCCGCTCCACGACGGCTGGGAGCCTGTGCCCCCGGGCGGGGAGGCCGTCTACGAGATCGAGGCGGGACCGGCAGGGGTGCACCCCTACCACTGCCACACGATGCCGATCGACGAGCACATCGCCCGCGGCCTCTACGGCATGTTCATCGTCGACCCGCCGGGCGGCCGGCCGCCGGCGCATGAGGTCGTCCTCATCCTCTCGGGATGGGACCCGGACCGGCGGCGGCACAACGAGCTCTACTCG
>QGUS01000357.1 GCA_003242515.1 Actinomycetota bacterium | reverse complement strand
TGTTCACCAGGCTGCGGTGCGGCTGCGGGACGGCCTTGGGGAGCCCGGTGGTGCCGCCGCTGAACAGCCACACCGCCGGGTCGTCCGGGGAGGTGGCCTGCGTGGGGACGTCGGCGAGCGGGGGCGTGAAGCCCTCGGGCACGACGAGCAGCGGCGGGCAGCCCTCCCCCACCGCCGACCGGTAGGCCTCCTCGTACCTCCCGGCCACGACCACCGCTCCCGGTTCGGCGAGGCGGGTGATGCCCGCGAGGTTCTGGGGCGTCAGACCGGGGTTCATCATGACCACCACGGCCCCGACCCGCATGATCCCGAAGATGGCGGCCGGGTAGTCGATGCCGTCGTCGAGGAGGACGAGCACCCGGTCGCCCTTCCGCACTCCGAGGTCGAGCAGCAGCGCCGCATACCCCGACGCCATCCTGTCGACCTCGGCGTAGGTGACGACGCGGTCGTCGAGCCTGACCGCGATCCGATCCGCCTTCGACGCCAGGTCGTCGCGGAGGAAGAAGCCGTCGGCGTTGAGGATCCGTGGCCACCCGGACACAGCGGGTTTGACGCTAGCGCGGATACTGTGACGCGCATGGAGAAGGTCGTGGTGACCGGGCCGACCGCGGGCATCGGACGGGCCGCCGCCATCGCCATCGCTGCGAGCGGACGGCACGTCATCGCCGCCGGCCGGTCCCGGGAGAAGCTCGAAGCCCTGATGCGGGAGATCGACGCGGCCGGCGGGTCCGCGGAGTGGGTGCAGATGGACCTGGCTTCGCTCCGCTCGGTGACCGGGGCCGCTACCGAGATCCTCGACCGGCACGGACGGATCGACGTGCTGGTGAACAACGCCGGCGTCGGTGCCAGCACAGGGGCCACCAGGGACGGATTCCAGATCCAGTTCGGGGTCAACCATCTCGGCCACTTCCACCTCACCGAGCTGCTGGCCCCTGCCCTAGGCCCGGGGGCGCGGGTCGTGCAGCTCTCCTCGGAGATGCACCGTGGCGCCAAGGGCATCGGCTTCGCCCGGGTCCGCCGCCCCACCCGGCCCTGGGAGGGCCTCTCCGCCTACGCCGCCTCCAAGCTGGCCAACCTCGTCTTCGCCCGGGAGCTGGCGCGACGACGACCCGGGATCCGCACCTACGCCGTCCACCCGGGCCTGGTGGACACGGGCATCTTCCCGAGGGTGGTCAGGCCGTTCCTCCGCAACGCCGTCACACCCGAAGAGGGGGCGGACACGGTCGTCTTCTGCGCCACCGACCCCGGCGTCGCCGACAGCACCGGCGGCTACTGGGCGAAGCGGAAGGAGCGGGACCCGGACGACTTGGCGAGGGACGAGCGTCTCGCCGAGGAGTTGTGGGCCCGCTCCGAAGAGTGGTGCCGCCCGTTCCACTAGCTTGGGAGCCGATGAGCGCCTCGGAGCCCCTCTACTACGCCTCGTACCTCCAGCTGAACCGGCTCCTCTCGAGCCAGGAGATGGAGAGCGCCAAGCACGGACGGCCGGTGCACGACGAGATGCTGTTCATCATCGTCCACCAGGCCTACGAGCTCTGGTTCAAGCAGATCGACTGGGAGCTCGACTCGGTCATGGAGCTGCTCTCCCAGCCGGCGGTCGACGAGAAGGACATGGGCACCATCGTCGCCCGCCTGAGGCGGATCGTCGCCATCCAGGGGCTGCTCATCGACCAGGTCGCCGTCCTGGAGACCATGACGCCGATGGACTTCCTCGACTTCCGGGACTTCCTCTACCCGGCCTCCGGGTTCCAGTCGGCGCAGTTCCGGGTCGTCGAGAACAAGCTGGGCCTCCGCCGTGAGGACCGGCTCAAGCTGGAAGGGGCGGTCTACACCGAGCGGCTGAACGACGACGACCGTGCGCGGGTCGAAGAGCAAGAGCAGCG
>QGUS01000091.1 GCA_003242515.1 Actinomycetota bacterium | reverse complement strand
TCGGCGTAACCCTCGTCCCAGCTCCTCGAGGGGTCGTGGTTGCGGAGGTCGACCCCGTGGTCGGCCATCGCCTTGAGCGGGAACAGCACGTTAAGCCAGCCCGGCAGCACCTCGTCCCAGTCCTCGCCCCTGATGCCCTCGTGGCCCAGCTCCAGGTCGGTGCCGCCCGAACCGTCCGGGGTGAGGGTGAAGGTGACCGGGGTGCCGAAATAGCGGACGGCGAGACGCGCCGGCCGTGTGGCCTCCAGGATCTCGGCGTGCTCCACCCAGCCGTTGCTGAAGGTCATCACGATCGCTTCGCCCTCCTGGCGGCTGGTCTCGCACCAGAACCGCTCCCTCCCGGCGTCGGTGGCGATCAGCTCCCACACCGCCTCGGGCGGGGAGGATAGGTGGAGCTTCCAGCGGACGGCACGGCTCATCGCTCGCTTAGTCTCGACGCTCGAGGGCCTCGACCAGACGGCTGGTGTTCTCGTTGATCTTGAAGAGGATGGCGATCACCTCGAGGCCGATCCGGCTCAGGATCGCGTATGCGAACCACGCCACCGCCCCGATGATCAGCACGGCGACGCCGCTGCCGCCACCGTAGGCGACCGAAGCGAGCACCCAGTAGAGGACGCCGAGGCCCGACATCACGAGGAGCACGAGGTAGATCACGCGCAGGAAACGCAGCGTGATCATCCTGTCGAAGTTCAGGTCGAACAGCGCGGCGAGGAATCCGTCGCCGTTTCCGCCGGTTGCCGTGGGCTCGGTCATGTCCACTCCTTCCTGTCGGTCGAGCCAACCGGAATGAAAACAGCAAGGAGCTTCCAGCGGCGGTATCCGTCAGCCCAGGGCCAGGCGGGCTTCGGTCTCGCCGTCCACGACCCGACCCGTCGGCACGAATCCGAGCTTCTCGTAGAACCGCCGGGGGGACCCCTTGCTCTCGACCCAGCTCACCAGCATCCCCGGCGCCCCCCGTTCGCGGGCGTCGTCGGCGAGGATCCCGATGACCCGACGGCCGATCCCCCGGCCCTGGTGCATCCGGTCGACGAGCAGACGCCACAGGTAGGGCTCGGGTCGCTGCTCCGTGGGCAGGGCGACCATCACGAACCCCACCAACTCACCGTCGGCGCGTACCGCCCGCATCCACGGAAGGAGAGGGCCGTCGTCCTCCACCCCGGCGAACATGGCGTCGGCGTAGGAGTCGAGCACCGACGCCACCTGCGACTCCTGGCTGTGGTGGACCCGCAGGCCCGCCACGGCCTCGTAGTTGTCGGTGGTGATCTCGACCAGCTCGACCGCCTCCGGCTCGTGTTCCGGCCGCTGCTTCCAGGCGTCGCGGTCCGCCTTCGTCATCCCGTAGAGAAGGTCGTCGGAGACCTCGTCGCCCTTCCAGAAGGACTCGCGGGCCCGGCCCTCGTAGAGCATCCCCACCCGCTCCAGGACCCGGGCCGATGCGGTGTTGGCCGGGTCGAGCGTGGCGTGCACCCGGTGGACTCCGAGGTCGTCGAAGAGCCAGTCGACGAGGGCCTCGGTGGCCTCGGTCGCGTAGCCGTTGCCCCAGTGGGGCGGGTCGAGGGTGTAGCCGACCTCGGCGGAGCGGCCACCCCAGGTGAGGCGGACCGCCACGTCTCCCACCGGCGTGCCGTCCGGGACGGTGACCATCGCCATCCACCACTCACCGTCCGCCGGCCCCCCGAGTTCGATGCAGCGGGAGACCCGCGCCTCGGTCTTGTCGTAGGGGTAGGGGAGGGTCCAGGCCTCCAGCTCGGCGACCTGGGGATCGTTGCGGCGCGCATGGAGGATCGGCACGTCCTCGGGGACGAGGCTGCGGATCACGAGGCGACGGGTGCGGATGGGCTGGAACACGCTCCCGATTCTGTGCGTGTCGCCGGTCCGTATGCGGGGTTTTCCCGGGAACGAGAAGGGCCGGCACCGGAGCACCGGCGCCGGCCCTGCACGCGTGCGGGATCAGCCGCCCGCGGTGGACGATGTGGTCTCGGGCAGCGTCGTGGTGCTGCCGCCGAACATCGACGATGTCGTCGTCGAGCCGTTACCGGGTGTGTCGTCGTTCGATGAGCACGCACCAAGGACGAGGACCCCGGCCAGTGCCAGGACCGACGCAAACCAGCGCAACCTCTTCTGCCTCATGGTTCGTCGCTCCTTTCTCTTCCTACGCAACGCTCCTGTGTGGAGCAGATGTCTGTCTTCTGTACCCGGATCGCCGAGTTGACAGACAGGGTCACGCCCGGAACTGGCCCGGGCGGGGCTGGACGCCGCACGCTGAGTCGTAGCCGTCGTCCCACGGGAAGCGGCCCCCGCAGTCCTCGTAGGTGACCTGGAGCACCGGCACCGACAGCTCGGGCGGGCGCTGGTAGAAGCGGTTGGCGGCGAAGACGATCTCACCGGGGTTGGGAACTTCCTCGAAGACGATCCTCGGCCCGCCGTCCATCTCGAGCATCTGGCCCGGGATCATGTTCTCGCTCGACCGCACCCGCTCACCGAGACGGTTCAGGAGACGGGCCGCCAGGTCGGGCGGGAGGTCGAAGACGAGGAACTCGGGGTGGCCCAGTCCGAACATCCCCACCGTGTAGGCGAAGGGCGGTACATCCGGGTCCTCGTGGGCGTCGCAGCCGGGAACACCGCATGCCCCGCCTCCCACGTACTGGATCATCCACCGGTGCCGGCGGATGATCGCCACCATCCTGGCGTGGTCCTGGTCGATCCAGGCCTGCGTTCGGGCATCCATGTCGGCTCCTCTCCGAGCCGTCCCCCGATGGCGAACCTATGGGCGGGCGCCGGCCGGGACAAGATCCCCGAACCAACCGGACCGGCCCCCGGTCCGGACGACACCTCCAGGCCAGGACGGGGAGGACCGGACGGTCGCCCGCTCTCTCCCTGATGTGTTCCGGGGTGGGCCGGCCGGCTTCAGGCGCGTCAGGCCTCGCGCACCTCGTGGGGGAGGGGGAACCAGCGGAGCGCTTCGGAGCCGGGGGCGAGGGGTGTGGGCTCGCCGGCCGTCGGGATGGGCCGGTCGAGGACCCCGGCGGCCTCCCGAAGGGTGTCGGCCAGGCTCTCGATCGGGGCGGTCATCCGCTGGCGGGGCGACTCTTCGAGGAACCCTCCGAGGGTGAGCGGCGGGACCGGCTGACCGTCACGGTGCCGCCACTCGCCGCTCGCCGCGTCGTAGTCGTAGAGGGGGAGGAGGCGCCACCCCTTGTCGGCTATCAGGTGGACTGCCTTCACGATGTAGTCGAACTCCTCCTCCGGGATGAAGTAGTTGAAGTTGACCCGCACCCAGCCCGGCTTGATCAGGTTGCAGCCGGTGAGGATCTCCTTCTCGAACTTCAGACTGGTCTCCAGGTCGATGTCGAGGAGACGGTGGCCATAGGGGCCGGCACACGAGCAGCCGCCCCGGGCCTGGATGCCGAAGAGGTCGTTGAGCAGCGCCACCACGAAGTTGTGGTGCAGGTACCGGCCCTCGCCCAGGTGCCGGGGCGCCCGGACCAGGAACGACACGATCGAGAGCCGCTCCGCCTCCGGGTTGCCGAGGACGCGGATGTTCGGGTTGGCGAGCCACGAGTCGATCGCCCGGGTGATCCACTCGTGCTCCATCTTCCGGATCAGGTCGGTCCCCACCCGCTCCTTAAGGGCGAAGACCATCCCGGCCCGGATCGACTCCACGATGGCCGGGGTTCCGCCTTCCTCCCGGTGTTCCGGGTCAGGCAGGTAGTCGTGGTGGCTCCAGCTCACGTAGGCGACGGTCCCGCCGCCCGGCACCGCCGGCACCTCGTTGGTGAGCAGCTCCCGCCGCACCACCAGCACGCCAGGCGTCCCCGGCCCGCCGATGAACTTGTGCGGGGAGATGAAGATCGCGTCCTTGTAGTCCAGCCCTTGGGTGGACGGGGAGCCCATGTCGATCTCCACGTACGGGGCCGCGGCCGCGTAGTCGAAGAACGACAGGGCGCCGTGGCGGTGGAGCAGGGTGGAGATGGCGGAGGTGTCCGACAGGATCCCGGTCACGTTCGACGCCGCCGAGAAGCTCCCGATCTTCAGCGGCCGATCGGCGTACTCGACGAGCCTCCGCTCCAGCTCAGCCAGGTCGATGTGGCCGTCGGAGTCCTGGTCGATCTCGACGACGTCGGCGATGGTCTCGCGCCATCCCAGCTCGTTGGAGTGGTGCTCGTAGGGGCCGACGAAGATCACGGGCCGCTGCTCCGGCGGGATGTGCCGGGACAGGTCGTGCTGCTTCTCCAGACGCTCGGGGATGCGCAGGCCCAGGATGCCGATGAGCCGGTCGATGGCCCCGGTGGATCCCGACCCGGCGAAGATCACCGCGTGCTCCTCCCGGTTCGCCCCGACGCACCGGCGGATCGTGTCCCGCGCCTCTTCCCGGAACCGGGTGGTCTGCAGCCCCGTTCCCGAGGTCTCGGTGTGGGTGTTGGCGTACATCGGGAGGACCACTTCCCGGATGTAGTCCTCGATGAAGGAGAGCGAGCGGCCGGACGCCGTGTAGTCGGCGTAGACCACCCTGCGGACCCCGAAGGGCGTGGCGACCGCGGTGTCGGCCCCGATCACCGATTCACGGATCTTGTCGATCAGCACGGGCCTGCTCCTGTCCCCGTCAAGGTAGTCGGCCAGGGACGCCGGCGACGGTCGGCCGGGCTACTCGATCTCGCAGGCGCCGAGGAAGGCGAGCACCCCGGCCGCGGCGACGAAGAGCAGGGCGAGGATCTGGGCGATCCCCAGGGTCCCGGTGGCCCCGAATGCCAGTGGGACCGACCGGGAGACCCGGATGACCTCCAGGATGTGGAAGGCCGCCTGGACCGCCATCACCATGCCCAGCAGCTTGAGCAGTGCGTTCTCGTGGGCGATGCGCTCGTACGCCCCCTTCGCGTAGTAGATGAAGGTGACGGCCACGGCGACGCTCAGCATCGCCGCGTTGACCCAGTACGCAGCCAGGATCAGGCCGAACAGCACCTCGACGCCGATGAGGAGCAGGGCGGCGAGAGCGATCATCCCGGTCGGCGAGGAGAAGCCCTTGCGGCTGAGGGCCGCCCGTGCGTCGGCCATGGCCTCGGCCACGGGAGTCGTCTGCTCCTCGTCGCCCGGAGCGGGGTTCCGAGTCGTGTCGTCGGTCATGGTCTTCCTCCCGTTCCGTCACATTCGGAACGCGTGGCCGCAGGTTATCCGGCGTGAGACGAGGGGGCCGCCGCTGACGGCCCCCAATCGCGCTCACTCGTACTCGTAGAAGCCCCTGCCGGTCTTCCGGCCCAGCCAGCCGGCCTCGACCATCCGGGAGAGGAGCGGGGGAGCGGCGTAGAGCGGCTCCTTGTACTCCTCGTAGAGGACGTCGGCGACGTACTTGGTGGTGTCCAGTCCCACGAAGTCGGTCAGTTCCAGCGGACCCATCGGGTGGTTGGCGCCGAGCCGCATGCCCGCGTCGATGTCCTCGCGGGTGGCGAAGCCCGCCTCGAGCATCCGGATCCCCGCCAGCATGTAGGGGATCAGGAGCATGTTCACGATGAACCCGGCCCGGTCCTTGGCCCGTATCACGGTCTTGCCGAGCCCTTCGGCGAACGCCTGTGCCTGGTCGGCCACGGCGGGGTCGGTGGAGACGGTCGTGATCAGCTCCACCAGTGCCATCACCGGCACTGGATTGAAGAAGTGCAGGCCGATCACCCGGGACGGTCTCCCGGTGACCGCCGCCAGCCTGGTGATCGGGATCGACGACGTGTTCGAGGCGAGGATGGCGTCCGGGTCGGCGACGACGCGATCCAGGTCGGCGAACAGGGCCTTCTTGACCTCCTCGTTCTCCGTCGCCGCCTCGATGACGATCTGACGGTCCGCCTGGGCGGAGATGTCGGTGGCGACGGTGATCCGCTGCTTGGCGGCCTCGGCCTCCTCCGCGGTGATCTTGCCCCGCTCCACGCCCCGGTCCAGCGACTTGTGGATCCGGCCCAGGGCGGCCTCGGCCGTCTCCAGGCTGATCTCGTGGACCACGACGTCGTGACCGGCGCGGGCGCAGACCTCGGCGATGCCGGAGCCCATCAGGCCGCCACCGATGACTCCCACTCGTGTCATGTCGGTCCCTCCTGTCGGTTCGGCCGCCATCTTGCCAGGGCCGGGTACCCTTCCATGCCCGATGTCGTACGACCACAAGGCGATCGAGGCCAAATGGCAGCGGATCTGGGAGGAGCAGAAGACCTTCCAGGTCGAGATGGACCCGTCGCGGCCCAAGTTCTACAACCTGTGCATGTACCCGTACCCGTCGGGTGCGCTGCATCAGGGCCACATCCGCAACTACACATACGGCGACCTGCTGACCCGCTACAAGACGATGCGGGGCTTCAACGTGCTGTCGCCCATGGGCTGGGACAGCTTCGGACTGCCCGCCGAGAACGCTGCCATCGCCACCGGCGTCCATCCCCGGGTCAACACCGAGAAGCAGATCGCCACGATGACCGCCCAGATGAAGCAGCTGGGTGCCATGTACGACTGGAGCCGGGAGATCGCCTCCCACTTCCCCGAGTTCTACAAGTGGGACCAGTGGCTGTTCATCGAGCTGTTCAAGCGGGGTCTGGCCTACAAGAAGGAAGCCCCGGTCAACTGGTGCCCCAAGGACCAGACGGTCCTGGCCAACGAGCAGGTGGTCGACGGCGCCTGTGAGCGTTGCGGCACCCCGGTGGTGCGCCGCAACCTGTCCCAGTGGTTCTTCCGGATCACCGACTACGCCGAGCGTCTGCTGGCCGACATCGAGATGCTGGAGCACTGGCCCGAGCGGGTCAAGACCATGCAGCGCAACTGCTTTAAAAAAACCTACAGCGGCCCAAGAAAAGAAAAGTGAGATATTGGTGGTTGC
>QGUS01000090.1 GCA_003242515.1 Actinomycetota bacterium | reverse complement strand
CCGGGAAGAGGGTACTGCCGCGCGGCGTTCCCCCCCCCCCTCGCCGTGGCCGAGTCCGAGGACGCCCCCTCCGGCCAGAAGGTGGCGGCGCTCGCGGGCCTGGCCTGGATCACCTGGGACGGCAACGGCGAGGTGGACACGGCGATCGGCCTCCTCGACCGGGCGCTGGAACTCCAGCCCGGGTCGGTCGCGGTCCGGTTCCTGCAGGGCAGGATCCTCCGCTGCGCCGGCCGGATGGACCAGTCGGCCGGAGTGCTGGAGGCCCTGCTGTCGGGCGACCTCTCCGACGAGTGGAGGCAGGCCGTGGCGGACGAGTTGCAGGCGGTGGGCGCCAGGGAGGCATGCGCATGAGATCGTGGATCAGGTGGACCGGATACGGGCTGGCGCTGGCCGCCGTCGTCGTCTCGGTGATCCTGGCCACCCGCTTCGGTCGCGATCCCGGCCTGGTCGAGTCCCCGCTGATCGGCAAGCCTGCCCCGGAGTTCGAGCTGCCGCCGCTCGAGGGCGACGGCGACCCGGTGGCGCTCTCCGACCTCCGCGGCAGCATCGTCGTGGTGAACTTCTTCGCCTCCTGGTGCCTGGAGTGCGAGCTGGAGCACGAGGACCTGCTCGCCTCCGCCGAGGCGTTCGGGCCGACTGGCGTGAGGTTCGTCCAGATCGGCTACCAGGACCGCCCTCAGGACGCCTCGGCGTGGCTGGACCGCTTCGGCCGGTCCGAGCACACCATCTACCTCCACGACCCGGGCAGCCGGACCGCCATCGCCTACGGGGTGTTCGGCATCCCGGAGACCTTCTTCATCGACCCCGCGGGCAAGGTGGTGGGCAAGATCATCGGCGAGGCCGACGCCTTCGTCATCGGCGCCACCATCGACGCCATCCGCCGCGGCGAGACGCCCGGCCAGTCGGTCACCGGGAACACGCAGCAGCGACCGGACTCATGAGCGGGGCTCGATCCGCTCCATGCTGACCTCCGGGTAGGCGACGGAGTCGAGAGCGGCCGAGCCGGTGCCCAGCAGGTACACGTCGAAGAACCCGACCAGGTAGTTGTCGACGATCTGGAGCATCCGGCCGGCACCGATGGACCCCGTGAAGCCGAACCTCGAGCCCCAGGAGGTGAGCAGCGGGGCCAGGGTGAAGTCGTTGTGCCCGGCACCCTGGACGCCGAGCCAGTAGGTGCGGGAGCTGCCCCGGGCCGCGATGCCGCGCAGCATGGCGTCGTTCTGTGTTCCCCTCCACTCGTCGGAGCGCATGAACAGCTGCGGCCTGGACGCCGGGATCCGGAGGATGCGCTCCGGAAGCGCCTCCACCCACGGGTCGAAGGCCACGACGGCATCACAGCGCTCGTCCACCAGGCAGACCCAGATGGCCGCTCCCCCGCCGGTTGAGTGGCCGATGACACCGACCTTCGACAGGTCCGCCGCCCCGACGAAGTTGGCGAACTGCCCTTCCACCCCGAGCTCGAGCTCGTCGAGGACGGCGATCACGTCCTCGGCGAAGGTCCTGACCAGGTTCTCCCTGGCCTTCTGCCGCTCCTGGGCGGTCGACGACCGCTCGTCCGGGAGGGCGTCGGGGTCGTAGCGGACGACCTCGCCGTCCGGAAAGCGGGTGGCCACCGCCCCGAAGGCGTGATCGGGCGCGATGACGATGTACCCGTTGGAGGCGAGCGCCTCCATCTGGGTGAGTGCGACGGACCGGAAGCCGGTCCAGCCGTGGCTGTAGACGATCACGGGGAAGGACCCGGGGGCGATCGGCGCGGACCGCTGCGAGTTCCGGCGGGTGTACCTGGTGTGCCCGAGGAACCAGGACGGGAGCCCGAGCTTCCGGGACAGGGCCGGCGCCACGACGTCGAAGTCGTCCGTCCACAGATCCTCCGCACCCGGACGTGCCTCGGCGGCCGGGTACCAGACCTGGGCCACGAACCGGCGGGGCCCGCCGGGGTTCTCGCCATACAGCTCGTCGCGGTCGAAGTCGGTGACTTCCACGGTGACCGTGCCCACCGGCATGCCGCCCGACGGCACCGGGATCAGGGGGACCGGCAACAGGAGCGGGATCGCGGCCGCGGCCAGGATCCCGGCGGTCCCGAACACGCCCCTGGCGAAGCGGTTGGTCCAGCGGAGCTCCCTCTCGATGAAGATCACGTCGCCGATGGCGAGCCCCACACAGGTCAGGTAGAGCGGGATCATCTGCCAGCGGAACCCCTCGACCTGGAGCTGGGCCGCGACGCCGACGAGGAGGGTGACGGCCATCACCCCGCGCTTGGGCCGGACACCGAAGACGACAGGCCAGACGACGGCGACCAGGGCGGCAGCGGCGAGGACGAGTTCGAGGCGTCTCAACGGTGGGCCGCGAGGATAAGGCCGTCGGCCGGGTTCAGCCTCACCCGGTGACGGCGATCAGGCCCTCGATGGCCTGCTCGATCTCCTCGAGGTCCCGGACGCCGGCCCACTGGTCGTAGACGGTGCGGTCCGCGGCGATGAGGATGGTCACCGGCTGGTAGGACACGCCGTAGAGCGAGAAGATCCGCTCCTCGTCGTCGAGACCCCACCGGATGACCCCCGAGTCGAACAGCTCGGCGGCACCCTGTTCTGCGTAGCCGGGATCGGACCTCCATGCGGGCGCGATGAACTCGACCTGCCCGGCGTACCTCGCCGAGATCTCGTCGACCACGGGGAGCTCCTTGCGGCAGATGGGGCACCATTCGGCCCAGAAGACCAGGTAGACGGGCTTGCCCGCCTTGGACAGGGTGAAGGTCGTCCCGTCGGCCAGTTCGAAGGTGAAGTCGGGCGCCAGGGGGCGGTCGTGGTCCACCGTCGGCACGGTGGGATGCGTGGCCGTCGTCACCGGCGGGACGGTCGTGGTGGTGGCGGCCGGCCCGGAGGTGGTGACGGCGCCCGGGGAGCACGCCGCCAGGAGCACTGCCAGGGCCACCAGACGCCTCATACGGCCAGGTTATCGGCGGCCTCCCGAAGTCCTGAACACCGGGGGCCGGGGCGCTGGCACCCCCCGGGTGAGAGGCGGGGGAAAACCCCCGTTCGGTTACGCACCGTGAGGGGTAGTGTCCGCCTTCGAGACTTGTTTGTGATCCCGTGCGGGGCGGGTACACCACGTTCCGAGTGCAGCGATGCGGATAGTCCACGTCTCCGACTGTTACGCACCCAGGACCGGAGGGATCGAGACCCACCTGGGCGAGTTGACGCGGATGCAGGCCGCCCAGGGACACGAGGTCCACGTCTTCACTTCCGAGCGCGGCCCCAACGACGAGCGCCACGGCTCCACCGAGATGCACGGCGCAGTGACGGTGCACCGTCTCGGGACCCTCATGCCGATGCGTGCCCCCTGGAACCCGGCCGCGGGCTTCATGGCGGCCCGGCTGCTCGACGAGCTGCTCCCCGACGTGGTCCACGCCCACGCCGGGATCCTGTGCCCCCTGGCTCTCGGCGTCGCCAAGACCGCTATGTCCCGGGGCATCCCCGTCGCCATCACCTGGCACTCCATGCTCGACCGGTCCCGGCTCGTCCTCGCCCCGTGGGCGCGGCTCACCGGGTGGGGCGACGTGCCGGCCGCACTGTCCGCCGTGAGCCGTGTGGCCGCCGAGGAGGTGGAGCAGGTGTACGGCGGCGAGGTCCGGATCCTCCACGATGCCATCGACCAGGCCCGCTGGTCGCCCGCCCCCGAGGCCCCGGACGAGCCTCCCCCGTTGCGTCTCGTCGCTGCGGCCCGGCTGGTGCCGAAGAAGGGCCTCGGCGCCCTGATCACCGCAGTGGCCGAGGCGGCGGACGACCTCCCCCGGGGGTCACTGACCCTCGACATCTTCGGGGTGGGGCCCGACCGCAAGCGCCTGGAGACCCTGATCCGGCAGCGAGGGGTCGAGGGCTTCGTCCGGGTGCGCGGCCGCAAGCCGGCCGCCAAGCTTTTGGCCGAGTACCACGGGGCGCACGTTTTCTGCTCCCCCGCCCCCCGGGAGGCTTTCGGCATCGCTGCCCTGGAGGCCCGCAGCGCCGGGCTCATCGTCCTGGGCCGCCGGGGCAACGGACACGAGGAGTTCCTGCAGAGCGGGGTGGACAGCATCCTCGTCGACGACATGCGGGACATGCGCCGGGCGATCATCCGGCTGGCGACCGACCGGGCGAGGTTCCGTGAGCTGCGGGACCGCGCCAGGAGCGTCACGCCCGACTTCACCTACGAGCGGGTCTGCGAGGACACATACGCCGAGTACGAGCGGGCGATCGACCTGGCCCGCTCCGGCATCAGGCTCCCCTGACCCGGGCGGGGTCACCGTTACACTCTCGCCCGGTGGCGAACGAAACGAGACTGCTCTTCGCCTACGACGCACTCCTCGACCCGGACACCCTGCGTGGTGTCGCCCCCGGTGCGGAGTTCTTCCTGGTGGCCCACTACCCCGAGACCCGGATGGAGTTCGTCTCCACGCCGGCGGGGCCGAGGCCGACCCTGGTGAAGGACCCGGGCCACACGGTGTGGGGTGCGGTGTTCAAGGTCCCCGCCGGAGAGCTCGACGCAGTCCTGGCGGCGGCCGCCGCCGACGGCCGCTCCCCCGGACATGGCGACCAGCGTGCCGTGGACCGCGAGGGGAACAAGCACGACTGCGTGTTCCTCGTCGCCGACGGCGAGCCCGCCTCCCCCGACCCCTCGTACGTCGAGGCGATGATCCGGGGAGCGCGCCATTGGCAGCTCCCCGCGGGCTGGGTGATCGGCCTCGAGGACCTGGTCGACGACCCCCTATTCACCTGACGCTCACGCGGCAGGGGCCCGAGCCAAACGAAGGTGCCGCGCCCGGAAGGACGCGGCACCCGTCGTCTGCTGGGAAGGGGGCCTGGCCTATTCCTTCGCCGGGAACAGCCTGTAGAGCAGAGCGGCGACGACGGCGCCGATGAACGGGGCGTAGAGGTACACACCGAGCCCGCCGAAGGTCCCGGACAGCGCCGCGGGGCCGAACGACCGGGCCGGGTTCAGAGACGCACCCGAGTGGGGGATGCCCGCCAGGTGTGCCATGACCAGGGTCAGGGCGATGGCGAGCGGAGCGTTCTTCGATGTGCCTTTGGTCGCCGCCAGGATCACCCAGATGAACACCGCCGTGAGCAGGATCTCGACGACGACCGCCGTCCCGAGATCGGTGTAGGTGGTGTTCGTCATGGCCACGGCGCCCTTGCCGGCTGCGGCCAGGATGACCGCCGAGCCGACGACACCGCCCGCGAACTGGGCGACCCAGTAGCCGATGGCATCGCTCAGGCCGATCCTGCGGTCGATCAGCGCGGCCAGGGTCACCGCGGGGTTGTAGTGCCCGCCCGATACGTGACCCACGGCCGTGATGCCGGCGTACAGCGCCAGACCGAAGGCGAACGCGATCGCCACGACCTCGGCGGCGCCGCCGGCACCCCCTACCGCCAGGATCCCGAGGGAGCCGACGGCAACCAGGATCATCGTTCCCAGCAGTTCCGCCAGGTACTTGTTGATGACCACGATCTCCTCCTCTCGAGATGACGCTCCCGTTCGGGACGTCTACCGACGAGAGGCTATGGCAGCCGGGGGTCGGGGAGGTGGATTTCCGCACGGGGGCGCAAACCCGGCGGGATGCGATGATGGGCCCGTGCTCGCCGCCCTCAACCTCGGTGCAGTGATCCTCGGCATGGCCGCCGGGGGCCTGACCGCCTCGCTGGTCTCGCTGATCCTGGGGGTCGGGCTGCGCCTCGCCGGCGAGTGGGGCCCCGACGTGGGCCTGGTGATCGGGATCGTCTCGGGCCTGGCCATGGGAGGCTGGGTGGCCGGGATGCGGGCGATCCACTCCCATCGCTTCCACGGCGCGGTGACGGGCCTGGCCATGGCGTTCCTGATCGTGATCGTGGCCCGTCTCGGCGGGAGCCCGGCGGGCACGGCGAGCGTCTTGTGGCTGGCGCTGCTCTCGATCGTGGTCGCCGGTGGCGCTGGCTGGCTGGCCGGGCGACGAAGGCAGACCCGCCGATAGACTTCCGGGTGCGAGTTCGCCGGGCGGTCGCGGTCGCAAGACCGAGGAAAGTCCGGACTCCACAGGGCAGGGTGCTGGGTAACGCCCAGGCGGGGTGACCCGACGGAAAGTGCAACAGAGAGCAGACCGCCGATGGCCCCTTCGGGGCACAGGCAAGGGTGAAACGGTGGAGTAAGAGCCCACCAGCGGGCCGGGCGACCGGCCCGGCTAGGCAAACCCCACCCGGAGCAAGGCCAAGCAGGGACGCCGGTGGCCCGCCGATCGAGTCCCGGGTAGGCCGCTAGAGCCACACGGCAACGTGTGGCCCAGATGGATGACCGTCCTCGACAGAATCCGGCTTACAGGCGGACTCGCATTCCACGTGGGAGGCCCCGAGAGGGGCCTCCCGCCCGTGATCCGGTGATCCCGCCAACGCTCCGCGTCCTCGGTCTTCAGACCGCCCACGGAGCAGCCGAAACTTCTCGCTCAACGTTCGCCGTCCTCAGACGACCTGATGTCCATGGGATGACGCCGGGCCGTCCGGGGTCGTCGGACGCACCCTGGTCGTGTGCGGGCCCAGGCTCGTACGCACCGAGACCACAGGAGCAGAAGGAAGCAGGAGACACAGGAGATCCGGATGAGCTCTCGCGGGACCCGCACGACCGAGCGGCTGGGAGCCCTCATGGCCGCATTCGCCGTCCTCGTCTGTCTGGTGGTGTCGCCCGTCCCGGGCCCCACGGCACGGGCGGACGAGGCCGAGAGGACCATCTCCGGACGGGTCTTCTACGACTCGAACCCGGACGGGGCGGGCCCGGGGGTCGAGGATCTCCCGATCGTCGGCCAGGAGGTCCGCATCACCTGGTCTCAGGGCTGGCTCTTATACAAATTTCCGAGCCCCCGAA
>QGUS01000089.1 GCA_003242515.1 Actinomycetota bacterium | reverse complement strand
GAGGTTGGCGTAGCCCAGGCCGAGGGTGCGGTAGTCGTAGGAGCCCTGTGCGATCTCACGCGACGGGAAGTGGGCCATCGCCACCGAGATCTCGAGCACGATCGTCCACAGCCGGATGGCGTGCTCGTAACCCTCGATGTCGAAGACGCCGGTCTCGTCGTCGTAGAAGCGGACCAGGTTGATCGACGCCAGGTTGCAGGCCGTGTCGTCGAGGAACATGTACTCCGAGCACGGGTTGGAGGCCCGGATGCGGCCGCCGGCCGGGCAGGTGTGCCACTCGTTGATGGTGGTGTCGAACTGCACGCCCGGGTCGGCGCAGGCCCAGGCCGCCTCGGCGATCTTGTTCCACAGGTACCGGGCCTTGACCGTCTTGCGGACCTTGCCGTCGGTCCGGTTGATCAGGTCCCAGTCGCCGTCCTCGAGGACCGCCTTGACGAAGTCGTTGGTGACCCGGACGGAGTTGTTGGAGTTCTGGCCCGAGACGGTGGCGTATGCCTCGCCGTTGAAGTCGGCCGGGTAGCCGCCGTGCTGGATGAGGATCCGGGCCTTCTCCTCCTCGACCTTCTTCCAGTCGATGAAGGCCTCGACGTCCGGGTGGTCGATGTCGAGGATGACCATCTTGGCCGCCCGGCGGGTGGTGCCGCCCGACTTGATGGCGCCCGCGGCGCGGTCGCCGATCTTGAGGAACGACATCACGCCGGACGACTTGCCGCCGCCGGACAGCGACTCGTTCTCGGCGCGGATCGCCGAGAAGTTGGACCCGGCGCCCGAGCCGAACTTGAAGATGCGGGCCTCACGGACCCAGAGGTCCATGATGCCGCCCGGGTTCACCAGGTCGTCCTTGACGCTCAGGATGAAGCAGGCGTGCGGTGCGGGACGGCTGTAGGAGTCGGGGGAGGGAGTGAGCTCGCCGGTCTTGGAGTCCACGTACCAGAAGCCCTGGGCCGGGCCGGTGAGGCCGTACGCCCAGTTGAGCCCCGTGTTGAACCACTGCGGGGAGTTCGGGGCCGCCATCTGGTTGGCGAGCATGTACTTGAGCTCGTCCTCGAACGCCTGGGCGTCCTCCTCGGAGGCGAAGTAGCCCTCACGCTCGCCCCAGTGCCGCCACGTGCCGGCGAGGCGGTCGAACACCTGACGGGCCGAGCGCTCCGGGCCGAGGACCGGGTTGCCTTCGGCGTCGAGGAGCGGGTTGCCGTTCTCGTCGTACTGCGGGACCCCGGCCTTGCGGAAGTACTTGGAGACCATGATGTCGGAGGCCACCTGGCTCCAACCGGCCGGGATCTCCGCGTCCTTCATCTCGAACACGACCGAACCATCGGGGTTGGTGATCCGCGAATCGCGACGGGACCACTCGATGCCCTCGTACGGATCGCGTCCGGCCGTTGTGAAGCGACGGGTGATCCGCAGGCCTCTGGTCATCTGATTACCTCCTCCGCGCACACGCCCCGGGGCGGGGCGGACGACTCTTACCTATCAAGCACCACAAGATGTTGGGGTGTGCGGGGAAGTGTCCACAACATCTAGTATGGACTACGGCACTGTAATTTCACCGGTGTGATTGGTCAAGCACCTTCGTCCGGATAGGCGAAAGCCCTGGCAGCAAGCCCTTTTCGGGGCCCGTGGGGGAAGTGGGGCGACGCCCGGGGAAGCGGTCGCAACGATAGGCGAGCCGGGTGACAAAGAATCCGGACGGCGGTCCCGAGTTTTCGCGATCCGGGCCCCGGAGCGTTCAATGGGGGGTCTCCGACAGGAGGTGGCAGATGAAGGTCTTTCGTGACCCCGAGACGGTCCACGCGCCGCTCGCCGGCTACTCCCACCAGGTCCTGATCGAGGGGGAGCGGCTGCTGGTGCTCTCCGGCCAGGTGGGCATGACCCCGGATGGGACGGTCCCCGAGGACCCCGTCGACCAACTCGGCGTGGCGCTCGACAACGTGGTCCGCAACCTGGAGGCGGCCGGGATGACGGTCCGCGACCTGGTGAAGCTGACGATCTACGCCGCCGGGGAGCTCGACCCGGTGCGGCGCCGGGAGGCGTTCGCGTCCCGTCTCGGGGACCACCGGCCCGCGATGACCCTCGTCCACGTGGCCGCGCTCGCATCACCCGCCCTGAAGGTCGAGGTGGACGCGATGGCCGCCGGGGTCTGAGCGGTCAGCCCTCGCGGCGGCCGATGGCCCCGAGGATGATCACGAGGCCGACCACCACGAGGGCGATGGGCCCGACCAGCCGGAGGTCCTGGATACCGATCTCCCAGACGCCGAGGGACTCGAGGAGGAACGCGACCCCGATGGCGAAGAACACGAGGCCCGTGACGAAGGTGCCGACGTCGAACTTCCTCATTCCCTCACCTCGATCTCTCCGGCCCCGACCTGCAGGTCCAGCGTCAGGGTCACCGCGGCGGTGTCGAATCCGGGGCTCGTGTACTGGAGACGGGGCGTGAGGCCCTCGGAGACCTCGCCGCCGGCGTGGATCTCGCCCGCGCCGGCGGAGGCCTCCACCCGGTAGGGGATACCGGGGGGCACCACCACGTTGATCTGACCGGCGAACACCGACACCTCGACCTGCTTCGACTCGGTCAGGTCCAGTCCCGAGAGGTCGATCGTGATCTCCCCGAACGCCAGGTCGTAGCGCTCCTGGAGCTCGGCGACCGCCGCGGGCCGCTCCACCCGGTCGCCGATCCCGCCCCGGAAGGAGTCGGGGAGGAAGGACGCGAGGAGGGTCACGACGGTGAGGAACACGCCCATCCCGACGAGGGCCGGGTGGCTGCCCCGGAA
The DNA here is from genome assembly GCA_003242515.1 of Actinomycetota bacterium. GTDB lineage: Bacteria > Actinomycetota > Acidimicrobiia > Spongiisociales > ZC4RG35 > ZC4RG35. Next base: position 4,092 of record QGUS01000089.1, on the reverse strand, counting down.
CGCCCCGGCCATGAGCGCCGCCCCGACGATGGTCAGGGCGAGCGGGAGGATCATCGACAGGCGCACCTCGATCACGTCCAGCGCGCCGAGCATCCACACGACGCCGATGGCGACGAGGATCAGACCGGCGACGACGGAGCCGAAGGTCCGGTCCGACGCCTCCGGGGGCAGTTCTGCGGTGGGGTGCTCAGGAGCGGTCACGGCGCAACCCCATCACCACCAGGCCGAGCCCGGCCACCACGAGCACGGTCGGCCAGAACAGTTCGCCTATCCAGGGGAACAGCTGCCTGATCAGCAGCATCACCCCGAGTGCGACGAGCGCCAGCCCGCCCACCAGGGACGCCTGCGGCCCCAGGTTCCGGGCGACGCCTACCGGGGCGCCCTCGGCGGGCTCCTCCGGGATGATCACCCACGAGACGATGTAGACGAAGATGCCCGCCGCCCCCGCCAGGGTCAGGACCACGAACCCCAGGCGGAACCAGACGGGGTCGATGCCGAAGTACTTTCCCAGGCCGCCCGCGACCCCTCCCAGGATCTTGTCGGTGCGGCTGCGATAGAGACGGGCAGACAGCGGGGCGACGCCCGGCCCGTTGTCGTTCTGGGTCATGCGGACCTCCTCGCCGCCGATTATCGCGAAGCGGTCCGATCCTGTGCGGGGCCTTTCTCCTCTTTCCGGTCGAGCCCGACGCCACGGTCCCACCGGGGGAGGAAGAACTGCACCAGCGGGCCGATCCCGATGGCGAAGACGACGGTCCCCGGGCCGAAGGTGCCGCCCATGAGCCAGCCGACGGCGAGCACGGTGATCTCGATGACGGCCCTGGTGAGGCGGATGGACGGGCCGCGGCGGGCGATGCCGGTCATCAGTCCGTCCCTGGGCCCGGGCCCGAGGTTGGCGCCGATGTACATGCCGCTCGCGACCCCGATCAGCACCACGCCGCCCAGCAGCATCGCCCACCGGCCGGCGATCGCGTCCGGCTCGGGGAGGACGGCGGAGACGAGGTCGATGGTGAGGCCGATGAGCACGGCGTTGAGGAGGGTGCCGACGCCGAGGCGCTCCCGGAGGGGGATCCAGAGCAGGAGGACCAGCACCGAGACGATCACCGACCAGATCCCGACGGTGAGGCCGAACCGCACCGCCAGGCCCTGGTGGAGGACGTCCCACGGCGGCACGCCGAGACGGGACCGCAGCATCAGCGCGATCCCGACGCCGAACAGCAGCAGGCCCGCGATGAGCTGGACTATCCGCGGGCCCAGACGGGTGCCGGTCAGGGGTTTCACCACGAGGCGTGACGCTAGAGGGGATATCGTGACTTTCTCGAATGCGAGTTCACCTCATGCCCACGTGCCTGGTCGACGCCCTGGCGCCGCACGTCGGGGAGGCGGCGACTGCCGCTCTGGAGGCCGCGGGGTGCCGGGTCGAGGTCCCCGACGGCCAGGCCTGCTGCGGCCAGCCGGCGATGAACGTGGGCCTGGTCGACGAGGCCCGCGAGATGGCGGGGCGGACGCTCGACGCCTTCTCCGGCACCGAGGGCCCGGTCGTGGTCCCGTCCGGCTCCTGCGCCGAGATGATCGTCCACCAGTACCCGAGGCTCTTCGCCGGCACCGAGCGCGAGGAGGAGGCGATTCGGCTCGCGGAGCGGGTGCGGGAGCTGACCCGGTTCCTCGTCACCGACCTCGGCGCCCCCGTGAAGGCCGCCTGTGACGGCGCCGTCGCCTATCAGTACTCCTGCCACGGCCTGCGCGGGCTCGGCCTCGACGAGACCGCCGACCGGCTGCTCGAAGGAACGGTGAGGGTCGACTACGACGGCACGCAGTGCTGCGGCTTCGGCGGCCTGTTCTCCGTCGCCATGCCCGACGTCTCCGGTGCGATCATGGGGGAGCGTCTCGACGCCATCGAGGCCTCCGGCGCCGACTACGTGGTAGGGGGAGACGTCTCCTGCCTCCTCCACATCGAGGGCGGCCTCCGCAAGCGGGGCTCGTCCATCGAGGTCCGCCACATCGCCGAGCTGCTCGCACCCGGGGAAGGATGAGCGCCCCCGTCACCTTCGTCGGCCGGGCCGAACGGCTCCTCGGCTCCCCGGAGGCCAGGGCGGTCGGCGCAGCCACCCGCCATATGTCGGCCAACCGGGAGGCCGCCTGGGCGGAGATGTCCTGGTGGCCCGACCTCCGCGACCGGGTCCGCCGCATCCGCCTGGAGTCCCTCGCCGGGCTGGACCGCCTCCTCGCCACCTTCGCCGAGCGGGTGACGGAGGCCGGCGGCCGGGTGCACTTCGCCGCCGACGCCGCCGAGGCGAGGGAGATCGTCGCCGGGATCCTCGGACAGGCAGGGGCGAAGCGGGTGGTCAAGGGAAAGTCGATGCTCTCCGAGGAGATCGATCTCAACGCCCACCTCGAGGCGGCCGGCGTCGAGGTGACCGAGACCGACCTGGGGGAGTGGATCGCCCAGCTCGCCGGCGACACCCCGAGCCACATCATCGCCCCCGTCCTCCACATGACCCGCCAGGACGTGGGCCGGGTCTTCTCCGAGAAGCTCGGCGTCCCCTACACCGACGACCCCGTCGAGTTGAACGCCCTCGCCCGGGAGAGCCTCAGGGACGTGTTCCTGGCCGCAGACGCGGGGATCACCGGGGTCAACCTGGCGGTCGCCGACACCGGCAGCATCGTCGTCGTCACCAACGAGGGGAACGGGAGGTTCTCCTCGACCGCTCCTCGGGTCCACATCGCCCTGATGGGCATGGAGCGCATCGTCCCCGACTGGCCGTCCGCCGCCGTGGTCCTGGAGTCCCTCGCCCGGTCCGCCACCGGGCAGCGGCTGTCGGTCTACACCAACGTGATCACCGGTCCCCGCCGGCCCGGCGATCCCGACGGCCCCGAGGAGCTCCACGTCGTCATCGTCGACAACGGCCGGAGCCGGGTGCTCGCCGGGGAGACCGCCGAGATCCTCGCCTGCATCCGCTGCGGGGCATGCCTCAACGTCTGCCCGGTGTTCCGCACGGTGGGCGGCCACGGCTACGGCACCGTCTACTCCGGCCCCGTCGGGGCGGTGCTCGCACCCTCCCTGGACGGGATCGACGCCCGGCCCGACCTGCCCTACGCGTCGACGCTGTGCGGCGCCTGCCAGGAGGTGTGCCCGGTGGGCATCCAGATCCCCTCGATGCTCCTCGACCTGCGCCGTGCCGCCGCCGAGGGCGGCCACCTGCCTACCTGGATCCGGCGGGGCGTGCACGCCTTCGCCTCGGCCACGGCGACACCGGGGCGCTGGCGCACGGCCAAGCGTCTCGCACGGCTCCTCACCGCGCCCCTCGCGCGAGCAGGGTGGATCAGGCGTCTCCCCGGCCCGGGGGAGGGGTGGACCCGCCACCGCGAGCTGAGACGGCCGGCGGCGAGATCGTTCCTGGAGCGCTGGAGGCGCCGTGGAGGCTGACCGCTTCCTCGCCCGTGTCGCCGAGGCGCTCCGCACGGCCCGTCTCCCCGAGGCCCCCGACGCAGGCGGAGACCTGCCGGCTCCGGAGGCCGCAGACCTCCTCGCCCTCTTCCGGACGCGGGCCCAGCAGGCAGGAGCCGTCGTCCACGGGCCAGTCGGGCGTCACGGCGTGGAGAAGGCGGTGGCGGGGATCGCGGCCGGTCACGACGCCCGCACCTTCACGGCATGGGACGACCTGCCGGTGCCGGGGGTGGTCGACACCCTCGAGGAGGCCGGGCTGAGCCGCATCCCCGGCGAGGGGCTGGGCCGGTTCCGGCACGTCGACCTGGGCATCACCGGGGCGGCGGCCGCCCTCGCCGAGTCGGGGAGCGTGGCCCTGGTCCACGGGCCCGGGCGGCCCAGGCTCGCCAGCCTCCTCCCCGAGGTCCATGTGGCACTCGTCGAGGCGAGGTCCGTCCACGCTGGCCTCGCCCACTGGGCCGCAGCCGACCCGGAGGCGGTTGCCGTCTCGGCGAATCTGGTCGTCGTGACCGGCCCGAGCCGGAGCGCCGACATAGAGTTGCGCCTCAACCTCGGGGCTGTCTCTTATACCCTTCCCCGGCCCCCCGAAACCGTACAAGATCCCGATTGCCTTTTTCTTCTTAAAAAAAAAAAACACAAATTAATAA
>QGUS01000356.1 GCA_003242515.1 Actinomycetota bacterium | reverse complement strand
CGTGCCGATCCATGTCTTCGACATGACGGCGCCCGGGAACATCGTGAAGGCCGTTCGCGGCGAGAAGATCGGCACCGTGGTTCACTGAACAGGAGGGCCTGATGATCGGCGATCTCCTTCGGGAGGCGGAACAGAAGATGGAGCAGGCCGTCGAGCACACCGCGACGGAGTTCGCTACGGTGCGGACGGGCCGGGCGAATCCTCAGATCCTCCACCGGATCCAGGTCGAGTATTACGGCACACCGACGCCGCTGGTCCAGCTGGCGTCCATCTCCGTGCCCGAGCCCCGGATGCTCGTGGTCCAGCCGTTCGACGCGTCGGCACTGAGCAACATCGAGAAGGCGATCCAGCAGTCGGATCTCGGGGTAAACCCAACCAACGACGGCAAGGTGATCCGGGTCGTGTTCCCGAGCCTCACCGAGGAGCGTCGCAAGGAGCTCGTCAAGATCGTCAAGAACATGGCGGAGGAGGGGCGGGTCGCCATCCGCAACGTGCGCAGGCACGCCAAGGCCGACATGGAGGCTCTCCACGGGGAGATCTCCGACGACGACATCCGTCGTGGCGAGGAGGAGCTCCAGAAGCTCACCGATCGATACATAGAGAAGATCGACGGCCTCCTTCAGAACAAGGAACAGGAGCTCCTCGAGGTCTGAATGACTGAACCACCGGAGCGCAAGGACTTCGCCCGCCCCTGGGAGAGCGACGACAAGGACGACACCGAGGGCCGGGTGGTCCCGCTCCCGGGACTGGGTGACAGCCCCGAGGACCAGGACGAGCAGCCGCTCCCGGGCATCGACGTCGACGACGGCTCCGACGACCTCGACTGGCTCGCCACCGACGACGACTCCGACCTCGACCTGTCGGTCGACTACACCGCCGCCACTACCCAGGAGTACATCGGCCTGGCGGAGGAGATCCGGCGCGCCGAGGAGGAGGAGTGGCAGCAGCAGGCCGTGGCCGCCCACGTCCCCGGCGTGGACACCGGCCTGGTCGGCTTCGAGGACGTCTCCGGCCGCCACATCGGCACCGAGGAGGACTACGAGGCCCTCGAGCAGGCGGCGACGAGCGACCTCGCCATGCGCATCGGCTCCGGAGTGGTCATCTTCGGCCTGTTCCTCGGGTGCCTCCTCCTGGGCGGCCCGTGGTTCGCCACCTTCGTCGTCCTGGTGATGGTGGTCTCTCTCGGCGAGCTGTACGCCACGATGCGGTCCGCCGGGCACAAGCCGCTGGCGCTGTTCGGCCTCCTCGCCATGATCGCCATGGGCATCGGCGCCTACCGATCGGGCGTCGGCCAGATCGGCATCTGGGCGGCGGTCGCTTCCGCGATCACCATCCTGTTCGTCTCGATCGCGCCCCGGAGGAACCCCCTGGCGGACGCGTCGGTGACCGTCCTCGGCCTCGGCTGGGTGGGTCTGCTCGCCTTCGCCATCCCGATCGCCAAGGGCCCGGCGCCGCTGGAGACGATCCTCTTCATCGTCATCACCACCGCGATCAACGACACCGGTGCCTTCTTCGTGGGCCGATCGTTCGGCCGGACGAAGATGGCCCCGAACCTGTCCCCGAACAAGTCGTGGGAGGGCTTCGTCGGCGGCCTGCTGCTGAGTGCCATCGCCGCCTCGGTGATGGTGTCGTTCCCAGCGTGGGAGCGGTTCGGGCTGATGAACGGCCTGATTCTGGCGGGCGTCGTCTCGGTGGTGTCGCCGCTCGGTGACATCGCCGAGTCGATGGTGAAGCGCTCCATCGGGGTGAAGGACATGGGCTCGGTGCCGGTTTCTTTAACACATCTGAACCTGCCGCTGAAACAGAGGGTGGATGTGTTGGTGGTGCGGAGACACTCAACACAAAAAAATCAATAATACGATCATAGCGGAATACGTAAGCTAGAGTG
>QGUS01000355.1 GCA_003242515.1 Actinomycetota bacterium | reverse complement strand
CGGCCCATGCGGGGCCAGAGGTCCCTGACCTCGTCCACGAGGCCCCTCGCCCACATCGTCTCCTGCCGCTGTCGGATCCGGTCGTCCAGCTCTTCCCCGGGGTCGATTCCGAAGGCGGTGAACCCGTACCTGGCCTCGTAGCGGCGGACCCTCTCCGCCTCGGGGTCTGCGGCCCGACGGGACGGTGTGGCGCCGGTCAGCTCGTAGATCTCCAGCGCGCGCACCACGCGGCGATGGTTGCCCAGGTCGACGTGGGCTCCGGCGTCCGGATCGGCGGCCAGGAGACGCTCCGTCAGCTCGTCCAGATCCAGGCCCTCCAGTTCGGCGCGCAGGTCGGGGTCGGTCGGGGCGAAGGACATGGGGTCCACGAGGGCCCGGAAGTGCAGGCCCGAGCCACCGCAGATGACCAGGGGCTTCGACGCCGTCTCGATGATGGCCCTGCCCGCCGCGGCGAACTCGGCGACGGTGAACTCCTCGGCCGGGTCGACCAGGTCGATCATGTGGTGCGGGACGCCCCGGCGCTCCTCGAGCGTGGGCTTGGCCGTCCCGATGTCCATGCCCCGGTAGACCTGCATGGAGTCGACCGAGATGACCTCCGCCCCCAGCGCCAGGGCAACCTCGATGGCGATGGCGGTCTTCCCGGAGGCCGTGGGGCCGAGGATGGCGACGATCAGACCGGGCTCCCCACCAGGTAGTGGGCCGCGGCCTCGTCGATCCGGACGTCCATGAAGGTTCCCGGCGGGACGTCACCGGGCACGTGCACCAGCTTGCCCGTGCGGGTCCGGGTCGTGGCCATGCCGGGACGCTTCGACGGCCCTTCGGACAGGACCTCCACCACCGATCCCACCATCTCCCGGTTCCTCTCCAGGGAGATCCGCATCTGGGTCTCCACGAGGCGGTCGAACCTCTCCTGGATGACCTCCTCGGGGACGAACAGGTCGGCCATCCCGGCCGCGGCGGTGCCGGGCCGGGGCGAGAAGATGAACATGAACGCCTGGTCGAACCGGGCCTCCTCGACGACCTCCATCGTCATCTCGAAGTCCTCGTCGGTCTCGCCCGGGAAGCCCACGATGATGTCGGTGGACACGGCGAGACCGGGGATGATCTCCCGGGCCATGGCCAGTCTCTCCAGGTACTTACGGCGGTTGTAGCCGCGGTGCATCCGGGCCAGGATCCGGTCGGAGCCGGACTGCAGCGGGAAGTGGAGCTGCTCGCACACGGCCTCGGTCTCGGCCATGGCGCGGGCCATCTCCTCACGGAAGTCGTTGGGATGGGGGCTGGTGAAGCGGACACGGCGGATCCCCGGCACCTCGCCCACCATGCGGAGCAGGTCGGCGAAGATCGGACGGCGCTTGCCCCCGATGGCGAGGTCCCGCCCGTAGGTGTCAACGTTCTGCCCGAGCAGGGTCACCTCGACGACGCCCTCGGCGGCGAGACGCTCCACCTCCCGGAGGACGTCACCGGGGCGCCGGGAGATCTCGGGCCCCCGGACGTGCGGGACGATGCAGAAGGTGCACGTGTTGTTGCACCCGACCTGGATGGTCACCCACGCCGAGTGGTCCAGCTCCCGCTTGGTGGGCAGGGACGACGGCATCGCCTGCAGCTCGTCGACCACCTCGGTGATCGGGCCCCACTGCTCGGCGTGGTCGAGCAGGTCGAGGACGCGGTCGAGGTTGTGGGTGCCCATGACCACGTCCACCCATGGGGCTCGCTCTCTGACCAGCTCGCGGTCCTTCTGGGCGGCGCACCCGCCGACCACGAGGAGCATGTCGGGGTTCTGGTCCTTGATGGCCTTGAGATGGCCGAGGTTGCCGTAGAGACGGTTGTCGGCGTTCTCCCGGACGGTGCAGGTGTTGATGTAGACCACGTCGGCCTCGGAGACGTCCGCGGCC
>QGUS01000354.1 GCA_003242515.1 Actinomycetota bacterium | reverse complement strand
GCTGGCGGTGGCCGTGCCTCTGGGGTCGGCCCGCTGGACGGAGGGGTCACCGGATCGCCTGGCGTCGCGAAGGCTGGCGTTGGCCGGCTTGGTGGCGCTCGTGGCGATGCTGGTGATCGGGCCGGACCTGCACACCCGGTCCGGGCTCTGGGGTGGGCTCGATGCCCGGGAGCGCGCCGAGGTGGCTGCGATCCTCGATGCGATCCCGCCCGATGCCAGCGTCACCGCCACCTGGTCGCTGACGCCCCACCTGTCCCATCGCAGGGAGATCTACACCTCGCCCAACCCGTTCCGGGAGAGCTACTGGGGGGCCGAGCACCTGCCGCCGTTGCCCGATCCCTCGACGGTGGAGTACCTGGCGATCGACACCAGGAACTTCTCCGGACCCGAGGACCCGATGCCCGATGTGATGCTGCGCCCCGAGTACGAGACCGTCGTCGACGGCGAGACCTTCAAGCTGCTGCGGAGGCGTTAGGGCCTCACCGGGCCGTCGCGAGGCTCTAACGTCGTGTCATGGCAGCCATCCTCGGCTTCGGGGGCTACGTGCCCGAGCGCATCGTCACCAACGACGACTGGGCCACCCGTCTCGACACCAGCGACGAGTGGATCACCCAGCGCGCCGGGATCAAACGCCGCCGGTTCGCCGCCGAGGACCAGGCAACCCTCGACCTCGCCCTGGAGGCGTCCCGCAAGGCCCTGGCCGACGCCGGGCTGGAGCCGGCCGACCTCGACGAGATCGTCCTCGCCACCGACACGCCGGAGTACCTCACGCCCGACACCGCCGCCCTGGTGCAGCACAGCCTCGGCTGCCGGAACATCCCGACCTACGACCTCGGCGGCAGCGGATGTGCCGGGTTCATCCAGGCGTTGGACGTGGCCGCCAGCCGGGTGGCCACGGGCGTCCGGCACATCCTGGTCATCGGGGTGGAGGTCATCACCAGGCTGATCTCGCTGGAGGACCGGACCACCGCCGTGCTGTTCGGAGACGGCGCCGGCGCGGTGGTGCTGGGCCATGGCCCCGGCCGGGCCGAGGTCCTGGGTGCCGTCAGCGGCACCGACGGCAGCGCCGCCGGGATCCTCACCCTCGCCGCCGGCGGCACCCGCAACCCGTTCAACGAGAGGACGCTGGCCAACGGCGACTTCAACCGCCTCGTCATGGACGGCAAGAAGGTGTTCACCGAGGCCGTGAAGCGTATGAGCGAGGCCTCCATGCAGGTGCTGGAGAAGGTGGGTCGCAGCCTCTCCGAGGTGAAGCTCGTCATCCCGCACCAGGCCAACCGCCGCATCATCGACGCCGTCGCCCACCGGCTCGGGATCGCCGAGGACCGGGTCTACGTGAACGTCCACGAGTACGGGAACATCGGCTCGGCGACCGTCCCCTTCGCCCTCTGGGAGGCGGTCGGCGCCGGCCGGGTCGGCGCAGGGGACCTCGTCGTCCTCACCGCATTCGGCGCCGGCTTCCACTGGGGAGCGGCAGCCCTGCAGTTCTAGGCGAGGGCCGCCCTCGCCGCCGCGTACCCGCACATCCCGTGCACACCCGCACCAGGCGGAGTGGCGGACGAGCACAGGTATACGCCCCCGCCCAGGTCGTACGGCCGGCGGATCCCCAGCTGGAGGACCTTGGCCAGGCCGAACCTCCCGCCGCCGATGTCGCCTCCGACGATGTTCGGGTTGTAGGCCTCGTAGGCGACGGTGTCGCGCACGGTCCGGTGCGCCACGACCTCCCGGAACCCGGGGGCGAAGCGCTCGATCTGGTCCTCGATTGCCTGGGTCATGTCGACGGTCGATCCGTTGGGCACGTGGCAGTACGCCCAGAGGGTGTGCTGCCCCTCCGGCGCCCGCGACGGGTCGAACAGGGACTGCTGGGCGACGAGCACGAACGGGCGCTCCGGGTGCTTCCC
>QGUS01000353.1 GCA_003242515.1 Actinomycetota bacterium | reverse complement strand
CTTTTTGGCCCAAACTTTGACAAATGCCTCGATCCTTGCAAGGCTCGACGCCTTCTGATACTTTTTCTGTTTGTGACTGGGCTGTGGCCGTTTGGGCATTGGGGGCAACACCACGGGCGATCCCGCTCGTGTCGAAGGGCGGGTGTGGGGCCTCGGATGATGGGGTCCCGGACAAGCGGCCAGGTACTGCGCCCGCCGCCAGTTGGTCATCCCGGACGAGCTGGACGAAACCCTGTTGAGATCCTGAGACTGATTCTGGGTGGTATCGCATGGATAGTGCTGTTCTGGTGCCAGAGGGACGAAGTATCCCGACGAAGGAATTCTTGCCGAACTCTCTCACGGGATATCTGCATCCTGACTACGCTGCATCACTCGCCGAGTTCGGCGAGCTCGTCCGTTTGCCCCGCAGCGGGGGTTATCTGCTGCGCAGGCGGATCCCCGGAACTGATCTATTCGACGCCATCGGGACTTACCCGTATCTGACATGCGTCAGCTGGCATCAGCTTGCGGATGATCTGGATGAGCTCGAGACGAGGGAGCCCGATCTGGTTTCCGTTACCGCGGCGCCGGATCCATTCGGGGATTTCAGGCCGGACGAATTGCGAAGAGCATTCCCGGACCTGTGCAACCCATACAAGCAGCACTACGTGGCGGACCTCACTCTTGCCGACGAAGAAATCGTTGCCGCCCACCACATGCGAAAGCTTCCGAAGGTGTATCGCTCACTCAGCGTCGAGGTCGTGGATGAGCCCGTCAAATACCTGTCCACCTGGCTGGAGCTGTTCGAGCATCCAATCCGTCGCTTCTCGCTAACCGGAATACGCGCCTTCTCCGCCAGGGCGTTCCAGTTCCAGCTCAGTATTCCGGGCGTGCTCTTGTGGCTGGTGAAGCACAATGGCGAGCCCGTTGCGGCGGCCTTGACAATGTTGCACAACAACGCGGCCCATGCGCATCTCCTTGCTGCGACTCCGTTGGGTCGCAAGCTGGGGGCCTCTTATGCGCTGTACCACGCCAACATTCAGGGCCTCCGGCGGTACGTCCGCTGGATTGACTGGGGCGCGGTGCCCGGAAACAGCGATTCCGAAACGGGCCTCAAGAAGTTCAAGTCTGGCTGGGCGACCGGAACGCAGCCTGCTTACCTCTGCGGTCGAATCTGCAACCGCGCGCACTATGAGCGGCTTGCACGGGAGACTGGTACGACATCCAGCGAGTTCTTCCCGTGCTACAGGTCGGCAACGGGCATCTGAGCAGTGCGGATGGGCCGGACCTGGTGCATCCGGGAATGCCCAGGGAAGGCTGTAACGGCGTGGAAATGCCCGGGCCTTGAAGGCTCATTCGTTACCCAGGTGCCGAGACGCCTGGGTTGAGGGGGAGGGGTGCTGCACGTGCGAGCCCTCTTTCGTGGGCTCCCGGGTATCTTTCCCGGAGGCCAGCTTGGTCTCGACGGCATACCTTGGGCGTCTCTTCGCTTCAAGGTAGATCTTTCCGACATACTCGCCGATGACGCCAAGGCAGAGGATCTGCACGCCGCCGAGGAAGTACATCGGAACCACTGTGGATGCCCAGCCAGGCACCGCCGATTCCTGGGCCAGCTTCACCCACAATGCCCACAGGGTCACGGCCAATGAACCCAGGGCGATGGCAAAGCCCAGCAACGAGACCAGCCGAAGCGGCGCCACGGAGAAGGAAGTAATCCCCTCCCACGCCAGGGAGACCATCCTCCGGGGTGTGTACTTGGATGTGCCGGCCTTTCTCGGTCGCCGCGCATATCTCACCGTGGTGGTCGGCAGGCCCAGGATGTGGTGAGGGGCCGGCCCGGGTCCGAGGGAAAGAACCAGACCCTCTTTCCTGTGCCGGCAAGGGGGGTCCCGCCGCTTCGCCGGGGGCCTCCGCCCCCGCTCC
>QGUS01000088.1 GCA_003242515.1 Actinomycetota bacterium | reverse complement strand
CGTTGATGGAGGCGGGGGACCCCGGGGCACTCGCACCGGTGTTCGGCGACCCCCTCACCTTGGGCCCCGCCGGGATCCGGGGCGAGGTCGGGCCCGGCCCCGCCCGCATGAACCGCGCCACGGTCATCCGGACCACCGCAGGCCTGGCCGGCTACCTGGGTGACACCGGTGGCAAGCCGGTCGTGGTCGCCTACGACGCCCGCCCCACCTCGGCCACGTTCGCCCGCGACACCGCGGGCGTGCTGGTGGCAGCCGGCATCCCCGTCGTCTTCTTCCCGACCCCGACGCCGACCCCGCTCGGGGCCTATGCGGCGAAGGTTCTGGGTGCGGCGGCCGCGGTCGTGGTGACCGCCTCCCACAACCCGCCCCAGGACAACGGGTACAAGGTGTACGGCGCCAATGCCGCCCAGATCATCCCGCCGGTCGACGTCGAGATCGCCGAGCGGATCGCGGCGGCGCCCCCGGCCAACCGGGTCCCCCGCTTGGAGGAGCCCGAGTCGTCGGAGCTGTTCAGCGTGGCCCCCGAGGACGTCTTCGAGCGCTACCGGGCCGAGGTCGAGGCCGCGAGACCGCAGCCCGTCGCCTCGGACCTCCGCATCGTCTACACGCCCGTCCACGGCGTGGGAGGTGCGAAGGTGTCGGCCCTGCTGGCCGCCGCCGGGCACACGGGAATGCTCCCGGTCCCGGAGCAGTTCGAGCCGGACGGCCGGTTCCCCACAGTGAAGTTCCCCAACCCGGAGGAGCCGGGCGTGCTCGACCTGGCACTGGAGCGGGCCCGCAACGTCGACGCCGACCTGGTGATCGCCAACGACCCCGACGCCGACCGCCTCGCCGCGGCGGCGCCCCTGGCGGGGGAGTGGCGCACCTTCACCGGCAACGAGCTCGGGGTCCTGCTGGGCGACTTCGTGCTGTCCAACACGACGGTCGAGCGGCCCATCACCATCAGCTCGATCGTCTCCAGCCCGATGATGGCGTCGCTCGCCGCGGCCAGGGGAGCGCGCCACGAGTCGACCCTGACGGGCTTCAAGTGGATCTGCAACGCCGCACTGCACCTGGAGGAGTCGGGGGAGGGCACCTTCGTGTTCGGCTACGAGGAGGCCCTCGGCTACAGCGTCGGCCGGGTGGTGCGGGACAAGGACGGCATGTCGGCCGCCCTGGTCCTCTGCGACCTCGCCGAGACACTGCGCCGCCGGGGCGCCACCCTCTGGGACCGTCTCGCCGAGCTGTGGTCGGAGCTCGGCGTCTGGGTGAGCACCCAGCAGTCGGTGACCAGGGCAGGTCCCGAGGGCGTGAAGTCCCTCCGGGAGGCCGTGGCGGCCCTGGCCGCCGACCCGCCGGCGGAGGTGGCGGGCCTCGAGGTGACCCGGGTCAACGACTACCGCACCGGGGCCGAGAGCCGGCCCTTCTGGCTGGGCAACCAGGACCTCATCGAACTGGTGTTCGGTGACCGGGGCCGGGCGCTGGCCAGGCCGTCCGGTACCGAGCCGAAGCTGAAGATCTACGTGGATCTCAGGGGAGAGGCGGGTGCGGACCCGTTCCGGGCCCGTGTGGAGCTGGGCGAGGAGGCCGCGTCAGTCGCCGCCGCGCTCGCCGAGAGGATCGGATGAGCGCTGGCGCCACAGGTACAGCCATCCGAGCCCGTGAACCGCGACCCCGGCGATGAGGACGGCGCCCACGAGCGGCTGGCGGAAGACGAAGGCGACGACCGCCGCCACGCCGGCCAGCGAGACGAGGGCGACCCTGACACCGTTCAAAGGTCCGAACACGCTCCCAGAATACGACCGGTGCGCTGGTTCCGGAACCTGACGGCCATCCTGGTGGCCCTGGCCGCGGGCTGCACGGCGATCCCGCCGCCGTCCGGTCCGCAGCCGGAGACGACCGTGACTGCCGCCACGGACCCGACCACCTCGACCAGCTCCACGAGCACCACGGCCGCACCGGTCACCACGACGACCCTGCCGGGGGAGCCGAAGGCGCTGATCACGCCCAAGGGCATCCCGGTGGCGGTCCGGGCGGTGATCGAGAACGGCTACCTGGTGACCTCGCCCTGCGGCGTCCCGACGATCGTGCGGGACGGGGAGCCGGTCTACGGCGCCCGGGTGGTGCTGGACCCGGGGCACGGCGGCAGCAGGGACGTGGGCGCCCAGGGCCGCAACGGGCTCCCGGAGAAGCAGGCGAACCTGAGGGTGGCCCTGGAGACGGCCGCACGTCTCGAGGAGCGGGGCATCTCCGTGCTCCTGACCCGCACCGGGGACTACGCCACGACCATCCCGACGCGGGCGGACCTGGCGGATCACGTCGGGGCCGAGGTGCTGGTGTCGATCCACCACAACGCGCCCACGCCGGGGCCGTCGACCCGGCCGGGCACCGAGATCTTCTACCAGTCATTCAGCGCCGAATCCCGCCGCCTCGGTGGGGTGATCTACGAGCACGTGGTCGCGGCGCTGAGCCGGTTCACCGAGGTGGCGTGGACGGCGGCGCCGGACGCCGGCGTTATCACGGTCCTGAACCGCAACGGCCGGGACACCTACGGGATGATCCGGAGGCCGCGGACGCCGTCGGTGCTCGTGGAGATGGGGTACATGTCGAACCCTGCGGAGGCGGAGCTGTTCGCCACGGAGGAGTACGTGGAGGTGGCGGCGACCGCTCTGGCCGACGGGATCGAGGCGTACCTGACGACCGACGCCCCCGGATCCGGCTGGTACGAGCCGGGCCGGATCTTCACCGCCGCTCCAGGCCTGACGACGCAGGGCTGCGAGGAGGTCCCGCTCGAGTAGCGGGGAAGAGGCCCCGTCGCACCGGGCCTTTCCCGGGCCGGGGACCTCATGGCGTACTTGACATAACCTGGATTATGGGCGCCCGAACGGGACGCCCCCGGGACCGGGCAGGACGCCGCTCCCGCTCCCCGGAAGTGCCGCGATCGACCCCGGAATATGCCCGCTCCGGTTAGGGTTGCCTGAGAAGACACCTCTATCAGGGAGATCCCGTCATGCCCACGGTGGCACTCACCAAGGAAAACTTCGACGAGACGATCATGAACAACGAGACCGTGATCGTCGACTTCTGGGCCGACTGGTGCGGCCCGTGCAAGATGTTCGCCCCGGTTTTCGAGTCCGCGTCCGAGCGCCACTCCGACATCGTCTTCGCCAAGGTGGACACCGACGCCGAGATGGAGCTCGCCGCCGCCTTCGGGATCCGCTCCATCCCCACCCTGATGGTCTTCAGGGACCAGATCATCCTCTACGCGCAGCCCGGCGCCCTGCCCGAACAGGTGTTCGAGGATCTGATCTCAAAGGTCAGGGAGCTCGACATGGACGCCGTACGCGCCCAGATCGAGGCCGAGATGGCCGCCGAGGTTCATGAGGGCCACGACCACGGCGACGACTACGCGCCGGGCCACGACGAGATCTGACCGCCGCTAGGGCTTCCGGTACACGGAAACGTGTGCCGGCGACCGGTCGGTGAACGGCCTCCGGTCGTACCAGTCCCAGCGCGCCTCCAGCTCCAGGCCGGCGATCCGCGCCATCAGGTCGATCTCCGACGGCCAGGCATACCGGATGGTGGTCGGGAGGACGACGGTCTCTCCCGTAGCCAGGCGCCGCACGTTGTGCGCCTCGATCACCTGGGTGGCCGCGTGGTGGACGGCCAGCTCGTACGAGTGGCTGCCGTCGGGGCTCAGGCTCCCCACGCCCACCCGGGTGCCGAGGCCGTCGTACCGCACCAGGTCGGGGACGAAGCACTCCAGCACTAACCTGCCGCCCGGGTCCAGGTGCTCCGCCACGCCGACGAAGCAGTCGACCTGACGCTCCTGGGTGAGCAGGCAGAAGAGCGTGTTGAAGCCGAGGTAGACCAGCGGGAAGGTCCCTTCGACCGGGACGTCGGCGAAGTCGCCGATCACGACGCTCACCCGGTCTCCCCCGGGTTTCGACCGCAGCCGGGCGACCATCGCCTCCGACTCGTCGACGCCCACCACGTCGATGCCGCGGTGGACCAGCGGCAGGGCCATCCGCCCGGTGCCGATGCCCAGCTCGAGCATGCGGCGCTCGGGCCCGGCGTACTCCTCGAGCATCCGGATGGCGTTGAGGTCGACCTCGGTGTACACCTCGTCGTAGTACGGGGCCCAGACGTCCCCGTATCTGCGTTCACCGGTCATGACACCGGAGTGTGCCAGCCGGACGGAGTGGATTCCGGGCATTTCTAGGATTCCCGCCATGCCGATCCACCCGTCCGTCGCCGCCGAGCTGGAGCGCCTCGGCATCGAGTACGAGTCGATGGAGATCGACCCGACGCTGTCCGACACGGCCCGCTTCTGCGAGGCCTACGGAGTGCCCCTCGACCGCTCCGCCAATGCCATCCTCGTCGCCTCCCGGCAGCCTGAGAGCCACCGCGTGCTCTGCTGCTTGCTGGCCACCACCCGTCTCGACGTAAACGGGACGGTCCGCCGGCGGCTCGGAGTCCGCAAGGCCAGCTTCGCCCCTGCCGAGGAGACCCGGGAGATCACCGGACAGGAGATCGGCGGGGTCACCGTCTTCGCCATGCCAGAGGGCGTCCCGATCTGGATCGACTCCCGGGTCATGGAGAAGGACTGGGTGATCGTCGGCGCCGGCCGCAGGGACGCCAAGATCCGCCTCGACCCGCGGCAGCTGGCCGGCCTCGATGACTACGAGGTCGTGGAGGGCCTCGCCCGGGACTGACGGACGGCCCTGCGGGCCAGGAAGGCGTAGCCCACGACGCCGATCACGGCGAAAGAGAACCACTGGATCGCATAGGACATGTGAGGCCCGGGGTCGTCGAAGGTGGGGGTCGCGACCGGGATCGGGAGGTCCCCCTCCCCCGCCCCTTCCCGCGCCACCACGTACACGGGGGCCAGGTCGTAGTCGACCTGCCGTGCGATCCGGGTGATGTCGACCCGGTGCATGCGGGGCAGACGCCCCTCCTCGGGGTCGGCCGGCCCGACGCCCGGCCTCACCTGGGTCGGCTCCACCCAGCCGGTGACCGTCACCTCCCCTGCCGGCGGGGCCGCCTCCCCCACCGGCGGCGTGTCCGCCGCCTGGGGCACCCAGCCTCGGTTCACCAGGACGGCTGTCCCGTCGGATAGCACGAGCGGGGTCACCACGTGATAGCCGACACCGTGGTCGGGATGGGAGCGGGAGCGGATCAGGACCTCGTCCTCGGGCCGGTACGCGCCGGTCACGGTCACCCGCCGGTAACGGAGCGACTCGATGTCCTCCGCCCCGGACAGCAGCTCGTCCAGCGGGACGGGGGCCTCTGCGATCGTGCGCCGTCCCTCCTCGTTGGCCCTGGCCCGCTCGGCGTGCCTGTTCAGCTGCCAGAACCCGAGCATCACGAAGGCTGCCACCACGACCAGGACGATCAGGTGGCCCACCAGCCAGAACGGCGTCAGCAGCGGATGTCGCGTGCGTGTGGTCAGGGCATCGAGGTTAGACACCCGCCGGGATTTCGCTTCCGGCCGCCACCAGGGGCTCTGCCACCCTGACCTGCTCTGCCACCACCTCGATCCTGCTGGTTCGTCCCTCGGGGCCCTCGAAGTACCGGCGCTGCACCGACCCGACGCCCCAGAAGCTCCACTCGTACAGCCCGGACCGCTCCCACAGGTCGTCGGGAGGGTCCCAGACGACCACGGGGACCACGTCGGTGCGGCGCCTGGGCGCCTCCGACCGGAGGACGACCAGGTACCGGATCAGCCGGCTGCCGCTCTCGAACTCCCTCAGCTCCGGGTCGGCACCGAGCCTGCCCCGCAGCACCACCAGGTTGATGTCGGAAGGTCTGCTCACCTCTCCCCTCCCCAGCAAGTGCGGACGCGACCGAATCAAGCGGATCGCGGGGCCCGTGGGAAGGGGGTCGTCAGGGAAGCTGGGCGCGAAGCTCGTCGACGCCCTCGAAGTCGACCTCGTGCTTGTCGATGGCGTCGAGGAGCTTCCGGGCGGCCTCGGGGTCGCCGGCGGCCAGGGCCACCCTGGCAGCCACGAACCAGCGGCGCAGCTCGCCCTCTGAAGGCGACGAGACCAGCCTGCCCGGCCGGATCACGGCCCAGGCGTCACGGGCCCGCCCCTGGTCGAGGAGGTAGGAGGCGTAGACGACCCGGGCCTCGTGCTGCGTCTCCGAGCGCAGGTCGGCTCCCTGGATCATCTTCCAGGTGGTCTCCACGCCCTGGTCCTTGCCGAGGGCCCGCAAACAGTCGAGCTCCACCGGCGTGTGGGTCAGGTCCCCGGTGATCCGCCGGAAGGTACGTAGCTCGCGGAGCGCCTCCTCCCACTGGCCGGACCGGTAGGCGGCCAGACCCAGGAGCTCGCGGACGGTCGCGGCCCGCGGCGACAGCTCCTTGGCCTTGCGGAGTTCGACGGCGGCGGCGCGGTAGCGCTCGTCGGCGAAGGCCTCCATCCCCTTGCTCAGGTGGATGAGGGCCGGCTCCCGCTTCTCCTTGGCCGTGCTGCGGAGGATCTCCTCACGGACCCACTTGGGCATCTGGCCCGACGGGACCTGGGTGATCTTGCCCCGGCGCACGGGACGGTCGGATGAAGGAGCGGGACGGCCGGCGGGGCCGCGCCCCTTGCCGGCAGGACGCCGGTTGCGGTCGCCGCCCGGGCCGCGGCTGCGGTCGGACTGGCCTCGGTTTCTGTCTGACGGGCGCGCCATCCGTGTCTCCTCGGGATGAAAAAAGGAGGGGCCATCGATTGCTCGGTGACCCCTCCGACGTTTTATGTCCGGCGGTGACCTACTCTCCCAGGGGGTTGCCCCCCAAGTACCATCGGCGCTGGCGGGCTTAACTTCCGTGTTCGGAATGGGAACGGGTGGTTCCCCGCCGCTATCGCCACCGGACAAACCTTCGAGCTCCGGGCAACCCGAGAGCTCCATAGCGAGAACGACCGATAGCCAAAGGATATTCTTTCCAACCCCTAGGCCTATTTGAA
>QGUS01000087.1 GCA_003242515.1 Actinomycetota bacterium | reverse complement strand
GTGCTGTTCCCCGCGGTCGGCGAGATCATCCTCGGCGGCGGGGCCCGCACGGTGGGGATCCTCGGCGCCGCCCTCGCCGCCGGATCCTTCCTGGGCGGGGTGTTCTCCGGGCGGATCGGGAGGATCGAGCGTCAGGGGCGGGCGATCGTGATCGCGGTGGCGGCCTGGGGCATGTGCATCGCCGCCTTCGGGCTCATCCTGGTGGCCGCGCCCGGGGCGTCTCCGGGCGACCCGCCCCACCCGCTGATCTGGCCGGCCGCGCTCGTCCTCGGCCTGGCGGGGTGCTTCGACACCGTCAGCGCCATCTTCCGGTCCACGATCCTCCAGGTGGCCACTCCCGACTCCTACCGGGGCCGCCTCCAGGGCGTGTTCACGGTCGTCGTCGCCGGCGGGCCGCACCTCGGCGCCCTCTTCCTCGGCACGACCTCGTCGTTCGTGGGAGAGCGCTGGGCCGCGGTCGTCGGCGGCGTGCTCTGCGCGGTGGCGATGGTCGTGACCGCCCTGTGGCAGAAGGGTCTGTTCGCCTACGACTCCCGGCACCCGGAGTCGGTGGAGCCGGCGACCGCCTGAGGGGTCAGGCGGGCTGTTCCGCCGGTTCCGGCTCGAGGCGCGGCGCCTCCTGCTTCGCCGGGGCGGTGGCCACCAGGGCGATGGCGACCAGGATCAGCGGCAAGGCCATGTAGATGGCGCCGGACAGCTTCTCCCCGCCGAGCGTCACTCCGAGGAAGACGGCCACCACCGGGTTCACGTAGGCGTAGCTCGTCGCCAGTGACGGGCGGACCGTGTGCATCAGGTAGATGTACGCGGTGTAGGCGAGGAGCGACCCCACGATCGCCAGGTAGGCGAGGGCCCACCAGGCCCGGGCCGACGGCATCGCGGTGATCGACTCGCCGGTGAGGAGGCCGACCAGGGTCATGACGACGCCACCGGCGGTGAGCTGGACAGCCGTGTTGGAGAGGGGATCCGCCGGCACGTCGAGCTTCGTCCCCCACACCGAGGCGAACGACCAGATGATCGGTGCGGCGAGGATGTAGGCGAGGCCGACCGGGGAGGCCTGGAAGTCTCCCTCCATGCCGAGGATGACCGTGCCGGCCAGGCCGATGGCCAGGCCGACCCACTCCCGCTTGCCGGGCCACTCGCCGAACAGGCCCGACGCCACGCCGATCCACACCGGGGTGACGGCGATGGCGGTGGCCGCGACCGCGGAGCCGATGCCGTGGTGCTCGGCCATGGTGACCATGCCCACGCCGCCGAAAAGCATCAGACCGCCGGCCATGAACGAGTTGCGCATCTGGGCCCGGGTGGCCCGGAAGCGGCGCCGGATCAGCAGGTAGAGGGCGCCGCCGGCGAAGAGGAACCGGATGCCGTTGAGGAGCATGGGCGGGAAGCCCTCGAGCGCCCAGCGGAGCGCGAGATAGGTGGACCCCCAAACGATCCAGAGGGTGAGCAGCGAGCCGATGACGAGGGCCCTGTTGGGTGCGTCGGACCTGGGCACAGGTAAGGACTGTAACCGCGTTTGGTGCTTACACAGAATCAGTCCGCGCGGAGCCCGATGTCGGTGCGGAACACCTTCCCGGGCCAGCTGATCCGGTCGGCTGCGGCGTACGCCCTCTCCCGCGCCCCGGCGATGGATGCGCCCGACCCGACCACGGCGAGAACCCGTCCACCGGCCACGACGACCTTCCCCCCTTCCCGCCGGGTCCCGGCGTGGAAGACCAGGGCGTCGTCGCCCACCGCGTCCAGTCCCCGGATCTCCGCCCCGGTCTCCGGGGACTCCGGGTAGCCGCGGGCGGCGAGCACGACCGTGACCGTCGCCACGTCGGACCACTCGGGCTCCGCGCCCTCGAGCACGTCGACGAGGTCGTTGGCGAGGCGGGGGAGGACCGTCTGGGTCTCGGGGTCGCCCAGCCGCACGTTGAACTCGAGGACCTTCGGGCCGTCGGCAGTGAGGATCAGGCCGGCGTAGAGGAAGCCGCGGAAGGGAGTGCCGTCCTCGGCCATCAGCGCGAGGGTCGGTTCGATCACCCTCCGCATCACGTCGTCCACCAGGCCCTCGGGTAGGTCGGAGACAGGCGAGTAGGCGCCCATGCCACCGGTGTTGGGGCCGGTGTCGCCGTCGCCGAGGCGCTTGTGGTCGCGGGCAGGCTCGAGCGGCCGGGCTCCGGCGTCGGTGCACACCGCGAAGACCGACACCTCGGGGCCCTCCAGGTACTCCTCGATCACCACGGGCCCGGACGGCAGCCAGCGCTCGGCCCACGCCACCGCGTCGGCCCGGGAGTCGGTGACCAGGACGCCCTTGCCGGCGGCCAGGCCGTCGGCCTTGACCACGAAGGGTCCGTCGCTGGACTCGACGTGGCGGCGTGCCTCGTCGAGGTCGGTGACCGTGACCGCCCATCCGGTCGGCACCCTGGCGCGGAGCATCACGTCCTTGGCGTGGCTCTTCGACGACTCCAGTTTCGCCGCGGCGCGGGTCGGCCCGAAGACCGGGATGCCGTAGCGGGAGATGGCGTCGGTGACGCCGGCGGCCAGCGGCGCCTCGGGGCCGACCACCACCAGGTCGAAGCCCTGGGCCGCGGCCATCGCGGCCACCGCGCCGGCATCGGTCGGGTCGATCCCCTCGATCACCGGCCCCAGCCCGGCGAGGCCCGGGTTCCCCGGGAGCGACACCAGCTCGCGGACCCGCGGGGACGAGGCGAGCTTCCAGCCGATGGCGTGCTCGCGGCCCCCGGAGCCGACGAGGAGGACCTTCATGCGACCTCGACCAGCTGGCTCCGCTCGGGGCCGACCGACACCCAGCCGACGGGGACTCCGACGGAGTCGGCGATGAACTCGATGTAGGCCCGGGCGTTCGCCGGCAGGTCCGAGTAGCTGCGCACCCCGGTGATGTCGGTGTTCCAGCCGGGCAGCTCCACGTACTCGGGCTCGCAGTGGTAGAGCACCGACTGGCTCATCGGGAACTCGTCGTGGCGGGTGTCGCCCTCCCGGTAGGCGACGGCCACCTTGATGGTGTCGAACGCAGAGAGGATGTCCAGCTTGGTGAGGAAGATCCTGCTCAGGCCGTTCACCCGGGCCGAGTAGCGGAGCGCCACCAGGTCGAGCCAGCCGCAGCGGCGGCGCCGGCCGGTGACCGTGCCGTACTCGCCGCCGAGCTCGATCATCCGGTCGCCGTCGGCGTCGTGGAGCTCGGTCGGGAACGGTCCGGTCCCGACGCGCGAGATGTAGGCCTTGGCCACGCCCACCACCGCGTCGATGTCCCGCGGGCCGATGCCCGAGCCGACCACCGCGCCGCCAGCGGTCGGGTTGGAAGAGGTGACGAACGGATAGGTGCCATGGTCGACGTCCAGGAGGGTTCCCTGCGCACCCTCGAAGAGCACCTGCTTCCCGTCACGCAGTGCGCGCCAGATGAGCAGAGACGTGTCGGCGACGTGGGGACGGAGCCGCTCGGCGTACCCCAGGTACTCTTCGACGATCTCGTCGGGGTTCATCGGGAGCGTGTTGAAGACGCGTGGCAGGAGCTTGTTCTTCTCCTCGAGCGCGGCCTCCACCTTCTCCCGGAAGATCTTCGGGTCGAACAGGTCCTGGACCCGGATGCCCGACCGGGCGTACTTGTCCATGTAGGCGGGGCCGATGCCGCGCTTGGTGGTGCCGATCTGGTTCTTCCCCAGGTAGCGCTCCATCACCGCGTCGAGCTTGCGGTGGTACGGCATGATCAGGTGGGCGTTCGCCGAGATCCGCACACGGTCCGGGTCGAGCCCCTCCGACGCCACCCGGTCCATCTCCTCGATGAGGACCTTGGGGTCGATGACGGTCCCGGAGGCGATCACCGGGATGCAGTCCGGGTAGTGAATGCCCGACGGGATCAGCGAGAGGGCGAGACGCTGGTCGCCCACGATGATGGTGTGGCCTGCGTTGTTGCCGCCCTGGTAGCGGACCACGTAGTCGGCCGTGGCGGCGAAGAAATCGACGACTCGTCCCTTGCCCTCATCGCCCCACTGGGCGCCGAGGACGATCGTTGCTGGCATGACGTGGGGTCACGCTAGTCGCCGCGAAAGCGGCCCTGGCCCGTGAAACACAGCGTTCACATTTCGGCAACCGTCGCGCAATCGACCCGGGATACAAAGCGTGGGTACCGCGTACAGAAAGGTGTTCGAACATGCCCGAGAGCGCTGCAGACGTACTCTCACTGGTGAAGTCGGAGGGCTACGAGTTCATCGACCTCCGGTTCTGTGACCTGCCCGGCCAGGTCCAGCACTTCACCGTCCCCGCCGCCCAGCTCACCGAGGACAGCTTCGAGGAGGGCTTCGGCTTCGACGGTTCCTCGATCCGCGGGTTCCAGGCGATCCAGGAGTCGGACATGATCCTCGTGCCCGACCCGAGCACGGCCGTGGAGGACATCTTCCGGTCCCGGAAGACCCTGATCCTCTACTGCTACGTCCTCGACCCGCTCACCAAGGCGCCCTACGAGAAGGACCCCCGGTACGTCGCCAAGAAGGCCGAGGAGTACCTGGTCAGCACGGGCATCGCGGACACCTCCTTCTGGGGCCCGGAGGCCGAGTTCTACATCTTCGACGACGTCCGGTTCGGCCAGAACCAGTACTCGGGCTTCTACTACCTCGATTCCGTCGAGGGCGCCTGGAACTCGGGCAAGGCGGAGGATGGCGGCAACCTGGGCTACAAGCCCCGGTACAAGGAGGGGTACTTCCCCGTCCCGCCGATCGACCACTTCCAGGACCTGCGGTCAGAGATGGTCGCCAACCTGCAGAAGGCCGGCATCGAGATCGAGGTCCAGCACCACGAGGTGGGCACCGCCGGCCAGGCGGAGATCGACATGCGGTTCGACACGCTGCTCCGCACCGCCGACAAGGTGACCCTCTACAAGTACGTGGTGAAGAACACCGCCTGGCAGTTCGGCAAGTCGGTGACCTTCATGCCCAAGCCGATCTTCGAGGACAACGGCTCCGGCATGCACACCCACCAGTCGCTGTGGAAGGGTGGCGAGCCGCTGTTCTACGACGAGAGCGGGTACGCCGGCCTGTCCGACCTGGCCCGGTGGTACATCGGCGGTCTTCTGGAGCACGCCCCGGCGATCCTCGCCTTCGCCGCCCCGACGACGAACTCGTACCACCGCCTGGTGCCGGGCTACGAGGCGCCGGTGAACCTCGTGTACTCGAGCCGGAACCGGTCCGCGGCCATCCGCATCCCGCAGTACTCGCAGTCGCCGAAGGCGAAGCGTCTCGAGTTCCGCTGCCCGGACCCGTCCTGCAACCCGTCCCTCGCCTTCGCGGCGATGCTCATGGCGGGACTGGACGGCATCCAGCGCCGGATCGAGCCGCACGAGCCGGTGGACAAGGACATCTACGACCTGCCGCCGGCTGACCTCGCCAACCTGCCCACGGTGCCGGGGAGCCTCGGCGAGGCCCTGGACGCCCTGGAGGCGGACCACGAGTTCCTGCTCAAGGGCGGCGTGTTCACCCAGGACCTGATCGACACCTGGATCGAGTACAAGCGGACCAAGGAGGTGGACCCGGTGAGGCTCCGTCCGCACCCCTACGAGTTCCACCTCTACTACGACGTCTGATCGGATCCAGTGGGTACGAAAGGGGCCGGGCGCATGCCCGGCCCCTTTCCGCGTTCGTGTCCGCCGCGGTCAGGCAGCGCCGTCCAGCTCGGCGTATATGGCCTGGTGGCACCGGAAGGCGTAGAGGGCCTCGGCGATCAAGCGCTCCTTCTCGTCCTCGCCCCAGGGCAGGTCGTCGAGCAGGCCCCGGTAGCGCATCTTAAGCTCCTTCGCGCTCGGGATCTCGGGAAACTCGTAGAAGGTCGTCCCCCTCTCGTCCTCGAAGCGGTACACCCGGCGCAGGACGCGGCGGATGAGCTGGCCTCCCGAGAGGTCGCCCATGTACCGGACGTAGTGGTGGGCGAGCAGGCCCCTCTCCCAGGTGTCCTCGAGCCTGCGGATGTGCTCCGCATAGGCCCGGGTGGCCGGCATCAGCGGGAGCTTGTCCCGCCAGTTCTCGCCGGCCAGGAACACGAGGTCGGCCTCGAGCGAAGCCAGCCGGGGAAGGCCCGGGACCATGAACTCCCGCAGGTACTCGTCGGTGGCGGCTTCGAACCCCTGCTCCATCCCCTCGTAGATCGCGTGGTGCTGGGCCGCCAGGCGGGCGTAGTCCACGATCGGGAGCCTGCCTTCCACCAGCCTCTCGACGAAGGGCTGGCCCTCCGTCGTCATGTGGGCCTCGTTGGTCCGTTCGCGGATCGTGGCCGCGAACCCCTGCGCCTGCCGGGTCTGCGTCATCGCTCGTCCTCTATTTCCACTATCGCGGTAGTGGAAATGTAGACGGGTCGTGGCGGGTCGGGAAATCGCGGTCGTCGTCCTCGAACAGCTCCTGCCACGCCTCGTCGTCGACGAGGCAGAGCAGGTCCTCCGAGCGCAGGATCGCCTCACGCGCCAGGACGATCCAGCCTTCGAGATCGAGCAGCATCGCCGGCACCCAAGTGCGGGGTCAGGGCGACAGCGAGTCGGATCGGCTCACCCGTGGCGCTCGAAGAACTCCATGACCCGCCGCCAGGCGTCCGCCGACTCGCCGGCGTACTTCTCCTGCTGGCGGTCGAAGAAGGAGTGGGGCGCCCCGTCGTAGACGACGATCTCGTGGTCCACGCCCGCGGCCTGCAGGGCCTCCCGGTAGGCGTCGACCACCTCGAGCGGGATCCCCGGGTCGTCGCCGGCCTGGAGGCAGAGGATCGGGCAGCTGATCCTGTCCACCACCTCGATCGGCGCCAGTGGCGGGCGCTGCGGGTTGCCGTAGAAGCCGACCGCCCCGGCGAGGTCGAGGCCCTGGGCGGCCATGAGCCACGCGTTGGAGCCGCCGAAGCAGAACCCGAGGACGAAGACCTTGCGGCCGGGGTTTTCGGCCCGGAGCACCTGGAGGGCGGC
>QGUS01000352.1 GCA_003242515.1 Actinomycetota bacterium | reverse complement strand
AACTTCCTCGCCTCCGACATCCCCGCGTTCCTCGAGTTCACCCGGGAGATGATCGTGGTCGAGGACGACCGGATCGTCGAGGTGCGTCGCGACGGCGTCCGGCTGTTCGACCTCGACGGCAACGAGATGGAGCCGGAGCACCGGAAGATCGACTGGGACCTCGAGGCCGCGGAGAAAGGCGGCTACCCGACCTTCATGCTCAAGGAGATCCACGAGCAGCCGCACGCCATCGCCGACACGCTGGCGGGCCGGATCTCCGACTCGGGCCGGGTGGTCCTCCACGAGCTGGAGCTGGACGACCAGGTGCTCCGCGACGTCGACAAGGTGTTCGTCGTCGCCTGCGGCACCTCTTACCACGCGGCGATGATGGCCAAGTACGCCATAGAGCGGTGGACCCGGCTCCCGGTCGAGATCGACATCGCCTCCGAGTTCCGGTACCGCGACCCGGTCCTCGACTCCAGGTCTCTGGTCATCGCCATCTCCCAGTCCGGCGAGACCATCGACACCCTGGCCGCCGCCCGCTACGCCAGGGCGCAGGGCGCGCTGCTGGTCGGCGTCACCAACGTCGTCGACTCGGCGCTCGCCCGCGAGGCGGACGCTGTCCTCTACACCCGGGCGGGCCCCGAGATCGGTGTTGCCGCCACCAAGACCTTCACCACGCAGCTGGTCGCGATGCAGCTCCTGGGCCTCTACCTGGCCCAGGTGCGGGGGACCATGGACCAGGCGTCGATCGAGCTGCTGGTTCGCGAGATGATGCGTCTGCCCGAGCAGGTGCAGGCCACCCTCGACGGGTCGGCCGAGATCGAGCGGCTGGCCAGGGAGTGGGCGGGGGTCCGTGACTTCTTCTTCCTGGGCCGCTCCGGCGACTTCCCCGTCGCCATGGAGGGTGCCCTCAAGCTCAAGGAGATCGCCTACGTCCGCGCCGAGGGCTATGCGGCCGGCGAGATGAAGCACGGCCCGATCGCCCTGATCGAGAAGGGCGTGGTCGTGGTCGGCGTCGCCACCGACAGCCACGTCCGCGCCAAGACCCTCTCCAACATGGAGGAGATGCGGGCCCGCGGGGCCACGATCCTGCTCGTCGCCGAGGAGGGCGACGACGTGGGCGAGGTCGCCGACCACGTGGTGCGGGTGGCGCCGGGGCCGGACCTCATCTGCACCGTCACCGCGGTCGTCCCCCTGCAGCTGCTCGCCTATCACGTGGCGACGGCCAAAGGCCTGGACGTGGACAAGCCCCGCAACCTGGCCAAGACGGTCACGGTCGAGTGACCTTCCCGGCCTAAGGTCTGGCCGATGAGCGAGATGGGGAGCGTCCGGGAGTTTGACCGCGAGCGCGCGGCGCGTGTCGCCATGGAGGTGATCTCCGCGCTCTTCCCGACGCGGCGGAGCATCACCGGTGACGGCAACCGCGAGGCCCTCGCCATGCTCCGGCGCCACCTCCCGGCGCTCCAGACTGTGGAGGTTCCGAGCGGGAGCGCCGCCTTCGACTGGACGATCCCCCCGGAGTGGAAGATCCGCGGCGCCCGGCTCACGGGGCCGGACGGCGAGGTCGTGGTCGACCTGGAGGACTCCCCGCTCCACGTCGTCGGCTACAGCACCGGCGTCGACGCCGAGATGCACCTGGAGGAGCTGCGGCCGCACCTGCACTCGCTGCCGGAGCGGCCGCGTGCCATCCCCTTCCGCACCAGCTACTACACACGCACCTGGGGCTTCTGCCTGCCCCACGAGAAGCTGGCGGCGCTGAAGCCCGGGCGGTACCACGCATGGATCGACGCCGAGCACGATGACACCGGCTCGCTCTCCTACGGCGAGGCCGTGGTCGGGGCGGGCACGCCGGACGTCGTCGTCTCGGCGCACATGTGCCACCCCGCCCAGGCCAACGACAACCTCTCCGGCGTGGCGGTGCTC
>QGUS01000351.1 GCA_003242515.1 Actinomycetota bacterium | reverse complement strand
TCATCGATGAGGAAGACGGGCCGGAACATCCCTCCCTCCGCCCGGTACCGCTCCGCGACCCTGGACACCTCGTCGCGGGTCCATTCCTCGCCGCTGCCTATGAGCAGATACCCGATGGCGGCGAGGGTGGACGGGTCGACGCCGGGGTCAAGGTCGCCGGAGCGGAAGGGCAGCGGCACCGATCGGAGGCCGAGGTCGGCGGCCGTCGGCACCTCGTACGGCTCCCACCTGCGGGCGAGGACCCGGGAGGCGAGGAAGTCCGCTGCCGCGCCGGCGCCGTCGAAGCTCCCCAGCTCGGCGGTGACGCGGGCGGCGATCTCCCGCTCGCCGGGCCGCAGGGCGCGGGCGATCATCTCCGGGAAGTCGGCTTCGAAGACGCCCGACGAGTAGTAGGAGCGGCCGGCCAGGGCGCCGAACTCGGCCCGGCGCTTCTGGTCGTCGAGGGAGTTGGTGTCGCGGGCGACGAACACCGCGGGCACGCCGCTCGCCACCACCTCGTGGTACGAGTTGTACCCGGCGGTGGAGACCACGGCGTCGAAGCCCTGCAGGTAACGGGACATCGGATAGACCGGCTTCATCGCCACCCCCTCGATGACCGGGAGCCGCCCCCGGTGCAGGATGTGGAGGGGCGCGAAGAGGGAGGTGTCCGGACCGGCCACCTCGCGGACCACGTCCCGCACGCGCCCGATCAGGGAGGCGAGCTTCTCCGTCTCCGAGTCGCTGAGGAGGATCAGCACCGCCTTCCCCTCACGGGGCAGGCCAAGCTCCTCCCTCGCCCGATCCCGAGGCAACTGCTCGTCGGGCGGGATCAGGACCACGGGCGGGACCGTGACCACGCGGTCGCGGTCGTACATGGTCGCCCCGGCGTCCATGGGGGCCGCCACGTCGCTCGGCTCGAGGATGGTGTCGAAGTTCGCCGACCGGGCCAGGGCGTCGACGTTGAAACCGCGTCTCCACATGCCGCGCCGGGACCAGACCCACTCGATTCCCCGCGACAGGCCGCGGATCTGCCCCATCACCGGCAGGGGGTGGATGTGGTCGACGACGACGGCGCGGGGCCGGACGTGATTGAGGAGGGCGAGGAGCCGGCGGGCGAAGATGGGCTGGAACGAAGCCCTCGTCATGGCCATCCGGCGGTACGAGGGCATGTACTCCACCGGCATGCCCCAGTCCTTCAAGACCGGATAGGCCTCGGAGAGGGTCAGGAAGAGCGGCCGGAAGCGACCGCCCGCACGACGGGCCACGGCGAGCATGCGCGTCAGATGGCCCAGGCCGTGCCCGTTGTCGGTCACGAACAGGACCACCGGTGCGTCCTCGGGCGGACCCGGCAGGAACGGTTCCATCTGGCGCCCGAAACTTAACAGCCCGCCCGGAACGCGATGTGAGTGTGCAGACGGAGACTCCGTCAGTCCAGGTCGATCATCTCGACCACCCGACTCAGAGGATCCTCCCGCACGACCTCCCTACGGACCATCATTTCCGCCAGAACGCCCAGGCTGATCAACTGGACGCCGACCAAGACCATGAGGACGCCCAGGGTCAGTAAGGGACGAGTCCCGATCCCCTGGTCTGTGAACAGCCAGATGGCACCGAGATACGCAAGGATCGCCATGCCGAGTACACCCATGACGAGACCCACGCCGCCAAAGAGGTGGGCCGGCCGGTTGGTGTACCTGGTGAGGCCGAGCACCGTGATCAGGTCCAGGCCGCCGCGGGCATACCGCTCCAGTCCGAACTTGGAACGCCCGAACAGACGCGGACGGTGATTGACCGATTGCTCCACGACCTTGAAGCCTTGGGCGTGGGCAATGGCGGCGAAGTATCGGTGCATCTCTCCGTAGAACGGCACTGCCTCGAACACCTCCCGGCGGGCCACCTTCAGCCCGCAGTTGTGATCACGAAGCTTGAGGC
>QGUS01000086.1 GCA_003242515.1 Actinomycetota bacterium | reverse complement strand
TCCACGCCGCCGAGTGCGCCCTCCATCAGGCCGGCCTGGACCGGGTGCTGCTCATGCCGGCCGGGGACCCCTGGCAGAAGCTCGGCAGGCGGGTGTCGGCCGGGCACCACCGTCTCGAGATGGTCCGGCGGGCCGTCAGGGGCGTTCCGGGTCTGGAGGCCGACGACCGGGAGGTGATCCGGGGCGGCCTCACCTACACGATCGACACGCTGCTTACCTTCCCGGAGGACGAGGAGCTGTACCTCATCCTGGGCTCCGACGCTGCCGCGGGACTGCCCACCTGGCACCGGTCGAGGGAGGTGATGGAGCGGGCTCGAGTGATCGTGGCGCCGAGGCCCGGCACCGACCTGTCGGCCGTGCACGCTGTCGTGCCCGACGCGATCGTCCTGGACATGCCCCTCCTGGAGATCTCGGGCACCGCCATCCGCCACGCCGCGGCCGCGGGCCTGCCGTTTCGTTACCTGGTCACCGAGCCGGTCTACGAGTACATCCTTGAGAATCGCCTCTACACGGAAGACCCCGGAG
Organism: Actinomycetota bacterium; assembly: GCA_003242515.1. Lineage (GTDB taxonomy): Bacteria > Actinomycetota > Acidimicrobiia > Spongiisociales > ZC4RG35 > ZC4RG35. Next base: position 6,451 of record QGUS01000086.1, on the reverse strand, counting down.
GCGATATCGTGGGGGGCCTATCCGACACGGAGGTATCGCCGTAGAGCAGCACAGCGCAGAAGTGGCCCGGATGGCGGCCGACGCCATCTTCTCCAAGAAGGGCACCGACATCGTGCTGCTCGACGTATCCCGTCAGTTCCTGCTGGCGGACGTCTTCGTGATCGCCACCGGCACGTCCCGTCCCCACGTCCAGGCGCTGGCCGAGCACGTCGAGGAGAAGCTCGGCGAGGCCTACGGCATCAAGCCGCTCCGGGTCGAGGGCGCTACCGAGGCCGAGTGGGTCCTGATGGACTACGGGGACGTGATCGTCCACATCTTCCAGCCCTCCGCACGCGAGTACTACGCGCTCGAGCGGCTGTGGGGCGACGCCACCCGGATCCGCTGGGAGGAGCCCGCCCCGACCGAGAGCTCCTCTACCTCAGAGGTCTGAGCTCCGCACCCACGGGGGCGGTGGAGCGTCGATCCTCGGCAGCCCGGTCGGCACCGGCCCGAACCGGTCCTCGTTGCCGGTCTGCCAGTCACGCCAGGCCCGGGTGATCTCGTCCTCGGTGCGGGCGACGAAGTTCCACCACATCTTCACGGTCTCGCCCAGGGGCAGGCCCCCCAGCATCATCACCCGCGCCGGATAGGAGCGGGCGGTGAGCCGCAGCTCCTCGCGGCCCACCGGCACCAGCGCCAGCGAGCCCGGCTCGGCGATGTGGTCGTCGACGGCCACGGGCCGGTCCACTGGGACCACGGCGTGCTCGAAGGATCGGTCCACGGGGACCACTGTCGATCCGTCGAGGACCAGGTCGAGCCCGACCGCCGGGTGGTCGATGACGGCGGGGGAGGCCACCCCCTGGTGGCTCCCGATGAACACGCGGGCCCTTCCGGCTCCCACCTCCACCTCGGGGATGGCGTCGACATGCTGGAAGCCGGAGCCGCCGTGACGCGTGGCGTCCGGCTGGGCCAGCCACATCTGCACGCCCATGACGGCGGTCCTGTCGAGCACGGGGCCCACGTCGACGCCCTCTTCGGCGTGGGCGATCCCGTGGCCGGCGGTCATCAGGTTGAGCTGGCCCGGGCGGATGAGCTGCTCGCTCCCGAGGGAGTCGGTGTGGAGGACCGTGCCACGGAACAGCCAGGTCACCGTGGAGAGGCCGATGTGCGGGTGGGGGCCGATCTCGAGGGGCGGCGGCTGGTCGACGTCACCGGCCTCCATGAGGTCGACGAAGCACCAGGGCCCCACCGTGCGCCGGTTCTTGGTGGGGAGCACCCGGAGGACGCCCATCTCCCCGATCCGGGTCTGCCGGCCCTCCCTGACCTCGATGGTCTGGATGCCCAGGTTCCGCGTGCTGGCGCTGCGTTCGTCGACCGGTCCGCTCACTCCTGCGAGCCTACGCCCAGGTCGAGCCGGACGATGGGGCGGTGCGGCCGCCGGCGGGCCACTTCGTCGAACCCGCCGAACATCCTGGGGCTCCCCACCCAGAGGTTCGGCGCATTCCGGGTGGGGGCGTCCCACGGGTAACCCTCGACCGCGGCAGCGCCCATGTCGCGGGCGTACGCGATGGCCGCCCGCACCATGGCGTCGGCGACCCCCTGCCGGCGGTATCCGACCCGGGTCACGAAGCAGTTGATCGACCACACCGGTGTGTCGTCGACGGGGCCTAGCACTGGAGATCGCTCCAGCCTCACGAACTCGTGCCGGGGAGCGATCGACACCCAGCCAACCGGCTCGTCATCGAGGTACCCGATCAGTCCAGGCGGGCCGGCCTCGACCACCTTCCCGAACCGCTCCTCACTGCCCTCCCGGGGGGTGCCCGACGGCTGGCGCCAGTACATGCAGGCACACCGCCGCACCACGTTGCTGTGCCCGAAGACGGTGAGCGCGTCCTGGAAGCGGTCGGGGGTGAGAGGACGGCAGGTGAGTGTCCCCAGGCCGCACTCGACCTGCCCCTCCCAGTTCATGCACCCATCCTCTCGCTGGTGGCGTCCGGCCGGGGGAGCTCGATCACGTTGTCGATCTCGACTTCGACCAGGGCCGGCCTCGCCGGCAGGTCGTCGTGGGCCTCCCTCAGCGCCTGCGTCTCCCGGTGACGCCGCAGCGATCGGGCCACCCTCTCGTCGTGGAGCAGCCTCAGCGCTTCGTATGTCAGGGGTGTGTGGAGCATCGCGGTTCCCTTCCTCGGCCGTCACCGCTTCCGTTCCCGTAAGGTACGGCCAATTGCGGACGCTTTCTGTCCGCTAGTGCGACCAGGTTGAACCTCATGAAGAGCGCCGAACGCCTGCTCCGCCTCCTGGGCCTCCTCCAGGGCCGGATCGACTGGACCGCCGAGGACCTGGCCGCCAGGCTCGGGGTGACCACCAGGACGATCCGACGGGACATATCCCGCCTGCGCGAGCTGGGCTACCCGGTGGAGGCGATGGCTGGCCCCGGTGGCGGCTACCGGCTGGGCGCCGGAGGGAAGCTGCCGCCGCTGCTCCTGGACGACGAGGAGGCGCTGGCGGTGGCGCTGGGGCTACGCAACAACATCACCTTCGTTGGGGGGCTCGAGGAGGCGTCGCTCTCGGCGATGGGGAAGCTGGAGCAGGTGCTGCCGCCCCGGATCCGGCAGAGCCTCGAGGACTTCTCCGAGGCGACCGTCACTGTGCCCGGGGCGTCGGTGCGGGTCGACCCGGGGGTGGTGGGCGTGGTGACACGGGCGAGCCGGGAGCGCACGCGGGTCAGGTTCACCTACACGGACGCCAGGGGAGCGCGGACGGAGCGTCATGTCGAGCCCCTCCGGATCGTGCACACGGGCCGCCGTTGGTACCTGGTGGCCTACGACATGGACCGGGAGGACTGGCGCACCTTCCGCGTGGACCGGATCTCGGACGCCCGGGGCACGGGAATGCGGTCTGCCCGGCGCCCGGCGCCGGATCCCGTCGACTTGATCAACCGGGGTGTCGCCGTCGAGGCCTACATCTACACGGCGGAGGTGATCCTGGACTGCCCCCTCGAAGTGGCGCAGAAGATGATCCCGATCACCGTGGGCCGCCTCGAGGCGAAGGGGAAGAAGCGGACCCTGCTCCACATCGGCGCCGACAACCTGCAGTGGCTGGCCCGCTACCTGGTCGCCTCGGAGATCCCCTTCGAGGTGGTGTCGCCGGACGAGCTTCGTGCGGAGCTGGTCGAGCTGGGCCGCCAGCTCATCGCCCGGCACGGCGGCTGAGTCAGCTGCGGCCGGTGATCCGGGCCAGCTCGGTGATCACCGCGATGGTCCCGTCGAGGTCGCCGGCGACCTGGATGACGGCGTGGTTCACCCCGAGCGCTGCGAGCGCCTCCAGGTCCTCCATCCAGGTTCCGACCGGGCCCGCGAACGGCCTGCCGGGATTTGGCTCGAGGTGGGCGGCGAACCGGGCGACCACCTGGAGGGACGACGGGTCCCGCCCTGCGGCCCGGGCGTGTCGCCGGAACCGATCGATGTCGTCCCCAAGCCGGTCGAGGTCCTGCCGGAATGGGTGGAGCCCGTCGGCGATGCGTGCGGCCCTCTCGATCCCAGCGTCCGTGGCGTAGCCGACCAGCACGGGGATCGCGGCCTGCACCGGCTTGGGCCCGATGTCGGAGGGAGGGATCTCGAAGTGCTCACCCGCGAACGCCACCGGGTCGGGTCCCCATACGGCGCGCATCGCGGCCACGTGCTCGGCGAGAGCGTCGGGTGGGAGGACGCGGCCGGCGGCCACGAACTCCGGCTCCATCCAGCCCGAGGTGACGCCTGCGATGGCCCGCCCGCTGGAGAGGTGGTCCAGGGTGGCGTAGCGCCGGGCCAGGAGGACGGGGGAGTGGTAGAGGGCGTTGACCGCGCTGGTACCGAGCCACAGCCGCTCCGTGACCGCGGCGACGGCGCAGAGCAGGTCGATGGGATCGAGGACGGTGGAGTAGGAGGGCGGCATCATCGCCGGCTCGGGCATGCCGGGCATGGCGACGGGATCGAGCGGGCGGAGCCAGCGGTCCAGGGTCCAGACGGAGTCGAAGCCGAGCCGTTCGATCTCCACGGCGAGGTCGACGAGACGGCGGGCGTCGGCGTGTGCGCCGGAGTTCGGCAGGGCGATCCCGATCTTGATGTGGTTCAACGCTGCCGAGGTCGGGATGCGAGGTGCGGGGACCTCGAGTGGAGCTGACGGGATTTGAACCCGTGACCCCTTGACTGCCAGTCAAGTGCTCTGCCGGACTGAGCTACAGCCCCAACGGGGAGTGCATTCTACAACCCCTTCGCCGCATCGGAAACCCAGGTCGGAGGGGGAGCTCCTGGAGCGGCGGTCGTGATCGATCTTCGCTGAAGGGGATCTCTCGTTGGTCACGCTCTCGGTCCTTACAGGGAGCGCCTTCGTCGACCGGATCCGTGGGCGGAGCCACGACTGCCCGGGGTACCCTGCCGCATGGCCCTGGACATCGCCTCGATCTACAAGGATCTCCACGCCAATCCCGAGCTCTCCTTCCAGGAGACCCGCACCGCCGGGACCGTCGCCGAGACGCTGACCTCCCTCGGCTACACCGTCCACACGGGTGTCGGCCGCACCGGTGTCGTCGGCTACCTGGACAACGGTGACGGCCCCACCGCCCTGCTCCGTGCCGACATGGACGGTCTCCCCGTCGAGGAACAGACGGGTCTGCCGTACGCCAGCACCGCCCGGGCCGTCGACCGGGAGGGCAAGGACGTCCCCGTCATGCACGCCTGCGGCCACGATGTCCACGTCACCTGCCTCCTCGGGGCCGCCGAGCGGCTCATCGAGACCCGGTCCGAGTGGTCCGGGAAGCTGATCCTCTGCTTCCAGCCCGCCGAGGAGCTGGGGGAGGGCGCCCTCGCCATGCTCGAAGACGGCCTCTACGACCTCGTCCCCAAGCCCGACGTCGTCCTCGGCCAGCATGTCGCCCCGCTGCCCGCCGGTTTCATCGGCCTCCGGCCCGGAGACGCCATGGCGGCGTCCGACTCGCTGAACATCACCCTCTACGGCGTCGGCGGCCACGGCTCCCGGCCCGAGGCCGCGGTCGACCCCGTACTCTTGGCGGCGGCCGTGGTGATGCGTCTGCAGGGCGTCGTGTCCCGGGAGGTGTCGGCCATCGACTCGGCGGTGGTCACCGTCGGCCAGATCCACGCCGGCACCAAGAACAACATCATCGCCGACCGGGCGACCCTGGGCCTCTCCATCCGCACCTACGACCCGGCCGTTCGGGAGCGGGTGCTGGCCGCCATCGAGCGTATCGTCGGGGCCGAGGCTGCCGCGTCCGGCTCGCCGGCGGACCCCGAGTTCGTCTTCGAACAGTCCCTCCCGGTCACCCACAACGACCCCGAGGCGTCGGCGCGCACCGCGGCGGCCCTGCGCACGGTCGTGGGGGAGCGGGGCGTGCTCGATCCCGGCCTCATCACCGGAAGCGAGGACGTCAGCCACCTGGCCACCGCCGCCGGCGCCCCGCTGGTGTTCTGGTTCCTCGGCGGCGCCGAGCCGTCGCTGGCCGCCCGGATCGCCGAGACCGGGAAGATGCCCGATGACGTCCCGTCCAATCACTCACCGTTCTACGCCCCGGTGATGGAGCCCACGCTCACGCTGGGCGTCGACGCCATGGTGGTCGCGGCCCGGGAGTGGCTCGCCTGAGGGCTACAGGGCGGCGATGCCGTCGTCGGTGACGGCGTAGACCCCCGGCTCGAGGTGCAACGCGTCCATGGTGAGCCATGCGGCCGTGTCGAGGTGGACGCGCGGGGCGACCGGGGCCTTGTGCGGATGGAAGGTCCCGGGGCCGTAGAACTGCCCGTACCTGAGGATCGTGCCGCCGAAGTCGAGCATCTGCCGCTCCAGGGACGCGACCCCATCGGCCGTGGGGCCGGGGGCCGGCTCCCAGGCGATGCTCTGTGCCACGAGCCGCGTGGCGCCGGCGGCCCGGGCAGCCGCCACCAGGTTCGCAGCCCCCTCGATGCGCATCCGGGAGTTGGCGGCCAGGTGGCCGGAGAGCCGGGTGGCGTCGTCGGGGAGGTCGGTCAGCTGGTGGATCACCATCTCCGGGCCGAAACCCACGACGGCCCGCCGCAGCGCTTCGGAGTCGAAGACGTCAACCACCACCGGCGTCGCCCCCATCTCTTCCAGGGTGGTGGCCTTGTCCGGGGTGCGGGTGGTCCCGGCGACCTCGTGTCCGGCCGCGACCAGCATCGGTACGAGGCGGCTCCCGATCACACCCGTGGCGCCGGCCAGGAAGACCCTCACGTCCCGCTCCGTCCCCGTCGCGCCCACGCCGGCACGGGGGCGTGCCACCCGTACCTGACGGCGAGCAGGCGGAACATCGCCGTGCCCGCCGCGCACGCCAGCAGCACCTCGAGGCGGGCGACCCCGTTCCCGGCGGCGACCGCCGCCGCCAGCGCCCCGGCGATGGCCGGGATCACGTACAGCTCGCTCCTTCCGTGGAACACCTGCGGCACGTCGGCCGCCAGGAGGTCGCGGA
>QGUS01000085.1 GCA_003242515.1 Actinomycetota bacterium | reverse complement strand
CGGCCAGGACGTCGGCGACAGTGTCCCAGGTCACGGCGCCAGCTCCTCGTCCCGGCGGGCCTTGGCCTCCGCCTCGGCGAGGACCGCGGCCTCCTCCTCGCGTCTGATGGCCTCCTCCTCGGCGGCGACCTCCTCGGGCGTCTTGATGCGCCTCGCGTCCTCCGGCTCCACGGACACGTACCGGGCGACGGTGACCGACGAGATGAAGCCGACGAGTGCCAGGGCGGCCAGGATCGGCACGGTCTCGGTGCGGAGGTTCACGGCCGCGTCCAGGGCGACGGCGATGATCAGGACGTTGCTCACGATGTCCAGGGCGACGATGCGGTCGAGCGTCGTGGGCCCCTTCTCCACACGGATCACGGTCAGGATGGCGCCCACGGCCAGCATGGCTCCGGAGATCAGACCGACCACCCTCACAGCTCCACCTCCGCCTCGGCCAGCTCCGCCTCCGACGCGATCGCACGCATGATCCGGGCCTCGGTCTCGAGGATGCCCTGGCGCATCCCCTCGACGCCACCCTGGAAGCTCACGTCGATGAAGTGGACGTAGAGCATCCCGTTGGAGCGGATCGCCTCCACCACCACCGATCCGGGGACGAGCGTGGTGATCTGCGCCGTCAGTGTCAGGTAGAGGTCGGAGGCGCTGCGGGTCTGGACACCGATCACCGCCCCCTTCGGCTGCTTCCGGAAGTCGAGGGCGACCGCCGCCACGTGGAAGCTGGCCACGATCAGGTCGACGAAGAAGCGGCCCACCAGCCCGAGCAGCCGCAGCGGCCGGATCTTCCCGGAGTACGGGATCCGGGGAAGCGGGAGCAGCTCCTGGACGGCGACGCCGATGACGGCGCCGGCGAGGATGTTCCCCGGGTGGAGGTCGCCCCAGAGGAGAACCCAGACGAGGGCGATCCAGAAGACGGTCCCCCAGGAGATCTTCCGGAACCGGCGTCGCTTCATGGCTCCACCCCCAGGATGGCCTCGATGTACGGCGTGCGCGCCTGAAGTTCGCGGGCGGCCGCGTCCGCGTAGTCGTACAGCGGGCCGGCCAGGAAGGTGAGGGCCACGCCGAGGAGCACCAGCGCGGAGGCGGTCCCCAGCATGCCCGGGGGCAGGCGGGTGGGGGGGGTGGGCTCCACCGGTGGCTGCCAGAACGCCTTGTTCCACGCCTTCACGAAGACATAGAGGGTGAGCAGCGAGGTGACGATGCTTCCCGCCACGAGGACGTAGGACAGCGGGGTCGCCGCCTCGACCCCGGCCTGGAGCAGACCCAGCTTCCCGAGGAAGCCGGAGAGCGGCGGGATCCCCGACAGGTTGAAGGCCGGCACGAGGAAGAGGACGGCGAGCAGCGGCGCCGACCGCGCCAGGCCGCCGAGGCGGTTGAGCGAGGTCGTCCCCTCCCGGCGTTCGATCAGCCCCGCCACCAGGAACAGCGAGGTCTGGACGGTGATGTGGTGGACCACGTAGAAGATCGCCCCGGCGAGCCCGGTCTCGGAAGCGAGGGCGATGCCGAACACCATCAGGCCGATGTGGCTGACCAGGGTGAACGAGAGGAGACGCTTGAGGTCCGACTGGGCGACCGCGCCGAGGATCCCGACCAGCATCGTCGCCAGGGCCGCCCACATCAGCACGGTGTCGGCCGGGCCCTCGCCGAACAGCAGCGACTGGGTCCGCAGCATGCCATAGATGCCGACCTTGGTGAGCAGGCCGGCGAAGACCGCCGTGACCGGGGCGGGTGCCGTCGGATACGAGTCGGGCAGCCAGGCGGACAGCGGGAAGATGGCCGCCTTCACCGCGAAGGCCACCAGCAGCAGCATCTCCAGGGTCATCTTGATCCCCGGATCGATCCCGTCGATCCGGGAGGCGAGCTGCGCCATGTTCACGGTCCCGGTCGCCGAGTAGGTGAGGGCCACCGCGATCAGGAAGACGATCGACGAGGCGATGGCCATCACCACGTAGATCGTCCCGGCCCGGATACGCGCCCGGGTGCCACCCAGGGTGATGAGCACGTAGCTCGCGGCCAGCAGTACCTCGAACCCGACATAGAGGTTGAAGAGGTCGCCGGCGAGGAACGAGATCGCCACCCCCGCGGTCAGCACCAGGTAGGTGGGGTGGAAGATGGCGACCGGCGAGTCGGGGTCCCCCAGCGCCAGGGCCTGCGACAGGGCGAAGAGGAGCACGCAGAGGGTTACCGCCGACGAGATGACGAGCATCAGCGCCGACAGCCGGTCGGCCACTAGGGAGATCCCGATGGGCGCCGGCCAGTCGCCGACCTGCACCACGAGCGGCTGCTCCGACACGTTGACGAGCATCGCCAGCGACGCGGCCAGGATGCCGAACAGGGCGGTGACGGTGATGTAGCGCTGGGCCCGGGACCGCTGGTTAACGGCCACGGCCAGCCCGGCCGCAGCCAGAGGGATTACGACGGGCAGGGGGACGAGCCAGTTCACCGCACGTCCTCCTCGGCCAGCCAGTGCTCCTCGGTGATGTCGGCGGTCTCGTCCCTCACGGCCGCCGCCTCCTCGTCCAGGGTGATCCAGGTGGCCTCGCTCCGGCCGCTGGCCGTCTCGATCGCGGCCAGGCGGGCGATGCGACGGTCCTCGAGGTCGTCCTGGACCTCGTCGTGTCGGTAGAGCTGCCACGAGCGGTGGGCCATCGCCACCAGGAAGGCGGTGAGGGCCATGGTGATGACGATTGCGGTGAGGACCATGGCCTGGGGGAGCGGGTCGGCCATGTCGGCCTCGTCGGTGAGGCCGACGATGGGCGTCCCGCCCCGGGGCCCGCCGGTGATGAGGAAGAGGATGTTCACGCCGTTGCCGATCAGGATCAGGCCCACGGCGACACGGGTCAGTGACCGCTCCAGCACCAGGTAGGCGCCGCCGGTCACCAGGACCGCCGCGGCGATCACCAGGAAGAGGTCCGGTCCGGGCACGCCGCTCATCGGTCCCTCCGCACCAGTGTGGCCGCGGGCTCCAGCGCCTGCCGCACGGGCTCGCCGTCCTCGTCGAGCCTGTCGCCCTGATGGTCGAGCTCGGCGCCGAGGCTGCGCAGGATGTCGAGCATCAGGCCGACCACCACCAGGAAGACGCCGATGTCGAAGAACAGCGACGTCACCAGCTTGATGTCCCCGAACACCGGGACCTCGAACTTCAGGATGGCCGTCTCCAGGACCTCGCCGCCGAAGAACATGGCGGCGACCCCGGTTCCGGCGGCCAGGAAGAGGCCGAGGCCGAGCAGGAGCGCCGGCTGCAGGGGAGCCGCGGCGCTCAACTCGTACCGGCCGCCTGCGAGGTAGCGGGCGGTGATGGCGATCCCCACCACCAGGCCCGCCACGAACCCGCCGCCCGGCGCGTTGTGCCCGGAGACCAGCAGGAACACGGCGAAGACGATCATCGTGTGATAGAGGAACCGCACCGCGACCTCGAGGATCACCGAGCGCCGTTGTGGCGCCAGGGTCGACCCGGCGACCAGCCAGGCGGCCCTCCTGGTCGGTGCCTCGGCATGCCGGGGGGTGCGCAGGTTGGCGACCGGGTCGGGCTCGGCCGCACCCAGGGCCCCCTTGACCTCCTCGAGCGCACGCGGCGGCCGCTCGGTGCTCCGGTGCCTGAGGAAGATCAGGGACGCCACGCCGGTGGCCGCGGCGAGCAACACCGAGATCTCGCCCATGGTGTCCCATGCCCGTGTGTCGACCAGGACCACGTTGACGACGTTGTGGCCGCCGCCCAGCTCGACCGCGGCCCGGGGGAGTTCCGCGGAGACCGGCTCGTGGACCCGGGCCTGTGGTACCACCAGCATCAGGCCCATCATCAGGACCCCGAACATTGCTGCCAGGACGAGCCGGGCCCACCGGGTCGCCGCCAGCGGCCGGTCGGAGAAGTAGATGGGCAGGCGGCGCAGCACCAACACGAACACGACGAGCGTCACGGTCTCCACGAGCACCTGAGTCAGGGCCAGGTCCGGCGCCCCGTACATGAGGAAGATCAGGGCCGTGGAGTAGCCGGTGATCCCGGCGAGGATCACCGCCTTGACCCGGCGGCGGGCCCGCACCGCCATCACCGTGGCCGCCGTGATGGCGACGCTGGCGGCGATGACGATCACGTCGGTCCCGAACCAGAGATTGGGCGTCACCCCGGCCTGGAGCAGGGAGGGAGCCACCGATGCGATGGTGACCAGGAAGAGGATGCCCAGGTAGAAGGGCAGGGAACCTCGCTGTACCAGACCGGTGATGGTTCCGGCGGTCTGGTCGATCAGGCGCAGCGACCCCCGGTAGAAGCGGTCGGAGTCGAGACGCTCGAGGAAGCGTGCCCGGATCCGGGTGACGATGTCACGGCCGACGAAGAGGACGCCGCCGAACGCGAACGCTCCCAACGTCAGCAGCAGCGATGGCGTCACCCCGGCCCACATGGTCAGGTGGCCGGTGGCGCCGAGCGGGTAGGCGAACGCGTGCGGTGCGAGCAGCCTCTCGCCGAGGCCGGGAAGAAGGGCCGTCGCCAGGCCCGCGAGCGCCATGAGGCCGGGAGGGCCGAGCAGGAGCAGCGGAGGCCGGACCACCTCGGGCGAGGCCGAGACGGTCGGCTTGGTGGCGAAGGCGCCCCACCAGAAACGGAGCCCGTAGGCGAAGGTGAGGGCCGCGCCGAGGGTGAAGAAGACGACCATCCAGGGTCCGGCCGCGCCCATCGCCCCCTGCTCGTGGTACAGGGCCTCGAGGGCTGCCTCCTTGGCCACGTACCCGGCGAACGGCGGGATGCCGATCATGGAGGCGATGCCGAGGGCGCCGATGGTGGCGGTGATCGGCATGCGGCGGCCGATGCCGGAGAGGAGGTTGAGGTCGCGGGTCCCCGTGGCGGCGTCGACGATGCCCACCACCAGGAAGAGGCAGGCTTTGAAGAGGGCGTGGGCCCCGAGGAGGGCCAGACCGGCCAGGGCCGCCGACCGGAACGGGGAGCCGACGAGCAGGATCAGCATGCCCAGCTGGCTCACCGTGCTGAACGCCAGGATCAGCTTGAGGTCGCTCTGGCGCAGGGCGCGCACCCCGCCATGGACCATCGTGACCACGGCGAGCGTCCAGACGATGCCCTTCCAGACCGGCAGCGTGGCGAAGCCGGGGGCGAGGCGGGCCACCAGGTAGACGCCGGCCTTGACCATCGCGGCGGCGTGGAGGTAGGCGCTGACCGGTGTGGGCGCAGCCATGGCCGCCGGGAGCCAGAAGTGGAACGGCACCAGCGCCGACTTGGAGAGCGCCCCGGCCAGGATCAAAGCGATCGCCACGGTCACCACGGTCCCCGACGGCGGGGCTGCCAGGACCTCCGACACCCGATAGGAGCCGGCCGCCTCTCCCAGCAGGACGATGCCGGCGAGCATGGCCAGGCCGCCGAATGTGGTCACCAGGATCGCCTTCATGGCGGCGCGGCGGGAGGTGACCCGGTCGGAGTAGTGGCCGATCAGCTGGTAGGAGAAGATCGTGGTCAGCTCCCAGAACACGTAGAGCTGGACCAGGTTCTCGCTGGTGACCAGGCCGAGCATCGCGCCCGCGAACCCGACGAAGACCGCGGCGAAGCGGCCGAGGCCGCCGGAGCGGGCCGAGAAGTAGCGGGAGCTGTAGACGAGGACCGCGCTGCCGACGCCGCCGACCATGAGCACTAGCAGCCAGGAGAGCGTGTCGACCCTGAAGATGAGGTCGAGTCCCAGGACGGGCACCCAGGAGACGGTGAGGGTCGGCCAGTCACCCCGGAGTACGGCGTTGGTGACCGAGAGAGCCCATGCGGCCGCGGCGGCGGGGACCGTGGCGAGGAGCAGGAACGCACGCCTGCCCAGCCAACGGACCAGAACAGGTGCGGCCAGAGCCGCCGCCAGGTGGGCTATCAACAGCTGAAGCACTTCTCCGGGTGACGGGGGTGGGGAGTGCCGTCGCCGGAGGTTACCAGCGAGGGTCCTCGGTCTTACAGTGCCGCGGACATGGTACGCAGGGCGAGTTGGACGATGGCCGTCATCTGCGCCGTCTGGTTCGGATGGCTTACCTACCTGACCCTGCACCGTTTCCACGGCCTCCACTTCGGCGCCTTCGACCTCGGCATCTTCGACCAGGGGATGTGGCTGATCGCCAACGGCCACGAGCCGTTCGTGACTCTGCGGGGCCTCCATCTGCTCGGTGACCACGCCTCCTACCTGCTCTACCTGCTGGCCCCGCTCTACTGGCTGTGGGAGGAAGTCCGCCTGCTGCTCTTGCTCACCGTCCTCATCCCGGTCGTCGCCGGCTGGCTCTCGTACCGGATCGCCCGTGTCGAGGGGTTGCGGCCATGGCACTCCGTGATCGTGGGGACGACGGTGCTGCTGATGCCGGCGATGCTGTGGACGCCGTGGGACGCCTTCCACCCGGAGACCTTCGCCATCGCCCTCATCCCGGCGAGCTATCTGGCGGCACGCAAGGGCAAGCACACCCTGGCGCTGATCCTCGCCGCCCTCGTCCTGCTGGCCAAGGAGGACGCCGGGCTGACCATCGCCCCGTACGCCCTCTACTGGTGGTGGCGCTGGCGGGACGCCAGGAAGCACGCATACGTGCTCGCAGCGCTGGCCGTGGGGGTCACCGCCCTGTCACTGTTCGTCGTTCTGCCCGGGCACTCGCCCACCGGTGAGCTCATCTACACCGGCCGGTACTCCGACCTCGCCGCCACCCTCACCTGGTCGAGGCTCTACTACCTGGTCGGGATGATCGTCCCGGGCCTCGCCGCCCTGCGGGCGCCGGCGTTCCTGCTCCTCGGGCTGCCGGTGACGCTGGCCAACCTGCTCAGCACCCACACCTACCAGAGCGAGCTCCGCTGGCACTACACGGCCTACCTGCTCGGCGTGCTGGCGGTGGCCGTGCCTCTGGGGTCGGCCCGCTGGACGGAGGGGTCACCGGATCGCCTGGCGTCGCGAAGGCTGGCGTTGGCCGGCTTGGTGGCGCTCGTGGCGATGCTGGTGATCGGGCCGGATCTGCACACCCGGTCCGGGCTCTGGGG